>DATEWL010000366.1:0-6962 GCA_035258025.1 Candidatus Acidiferrum sp.
CGTTCCCGTCGGCGCGAGCCACAAGATCCATAGCGCCATGAGCGCCGGGAACGGCCAGAGCCTTAAACGGACTGGCGACGAAATTATTGAGCGTCAAAAAGAATATTTGCACCCCGGCGAGAATCACTCCCACGTACGGCATCAACTCGCCGTTCTTATTCCGATAAGCAATCAAGACGGAGAAAACGTAAATCGAAAGCAGGAAGCTCCAGAACAGTAGCGAGCCTTCCTGGCCGGCCCACAGAGCGGCGATTTTATAAAATGTTGCGAGCGCGCGGTTGCTGTGAGCAACCACGTACGCTGCGGAAAAATTGTCGCTGAAGAAGAGATATTCGAGGCTGAAGGTCGCGACGAAAATCAAGCAGCAGGTGGCGATACCTGCCTGTCTCGTGCTTTTAACGAGCAGGGGATGTCGCGTGATAATCGCGGCAATCCCGCCTGCAAACGCAAATACCGCGCAAATGAATGCCAGGAGTAAAGCGAACGAACCGAATACATCCACTGGGCCTCCGCCTATCCCCCGGCCGAGCCGGGCCCGCTACCTATTGCTTCACCGCGTCGCAGTGGAAGGAGTGGCAACCGTGCCCCCCGGAGCCGCCTCGTATTTGGACGCGCACTTTGCCTGAACTACTTCTGCGACAAAGCGCCCATCCGTCTCCCGGCCCTCCACCAACGCTTGCGATTTATCCACGAACGTGTCCGGCAGAGGATCGCTGCCCACATAACTCACGGGGAGCGACTTCCCTTCTCCGTCCAGAACGAAATCCACGCGGCCTGTGAATCGGCGAATGCTGCCAGGTGCCACGGTTCCTCCAACGCGGATCCGGTGCGACAGATCAGAACCATGGAGTGTCTGCAATTCCGCGATGGTGTGATAGTACGTTTTGCTTTCGCCATAGCCGAGCCAGGCCAGGAAGGCCATGGAAACGACGATCACGGTGACTCCGATGCCAAACTTTGCTTGTTTCTTCACGGCTCGACTCCTGCTCCGACTCCACAGTATCCAAGTTTTCGATTCTATCACAGCCGGAAGACTGGCAAGCTGGTCGAAGTCCAGTTCTCGACCTGTCCGTTGGGGCGAGCGGTAAGGGCCGCTGTTCATTTCGCCGCGATGGGCGCGGCAATCGCTGCGCGTAAATGCCTTGCCGCCTCAGAAAAGCCGGAAGAGTCCAAGCCGAAGGGTTGACCGCCGTCGAGGATTACGGGGCAACCTAGGTCGGAGCTTGACAGCCCGGCGGACAGCGGCGCGAGCGATTCCGAAATCAGAAAGACGCGCTTTGGTTTCAGCGACCGGCGAATGCGCGTCATCACCGACGAAACGCGTTTCCCAAGAAGCGACTCGCACACCAATGGTCCAGCTTGGCCACTTTCGAGCGGACATTCGAGAACGTGCGTCAGAAAAAAACCACCGCGCTGAAACTCGCTTAGCACAGTATCTGCGGGCTTTCCTAAGGGAGAGATTCCGACTACCTCGAGGAGTCGACCAGCTTCCCCTTCAAACTTTCCGGAATATAAGAAGTCTGCCTCGGCCAAGGGAGAAAAGCCGCCGAGCAGGAGCGTGCTAATATGGATCGGGCGATAACGCGTCGTCCATTCCAGGCGCTGAAGCCGCCGCGCAATATGTTCTGGCGACGCTGGTTGTCCGCAGCCGTCGCAAGCCAGGGCATCTGTGGGCATGGTTTGTAAGAAAGAATCGTAGTCCAGAGAAGAGAAGAGTGCAAATCGCGCTGGGTGCGCGTCTGGCGCAGTTATTCGACGACGACGGCTGTGCGCCGGGGATGGTAATTTGAGTTTTGGCGTCGCACAACCGCCGTCGCGCGATGATACGTGTGCCTTCGACTACAAACCCTGAATGCGGATGAAAGTTGCGAAGACAACGGCCCTTTTTACGCGATGCGGTCGTGAAACTTACGAGGAGACCGCGGCGTCAGCTGGAAGCTTGGACCTGAGGCACCACTTTAGCTCTTGGCTCAGTTCAGTGATTTCCATTCCCGGCATGACGATGAACTTGCAGCTCAACATTTCCCGTGGCTCGTCGTCATCGGGCAACTGGCAGGAAACGCGGCAATACTGGCAATCCTGATTCCAGCAGAACCGCCCGTAAGGAATCGTTTCCGGGCTGATGAATTGAAAACATCGCAGAAGCGAGTTGCGCTCTGGCACTTGAAACTTCTTGCCCATCACGGTGATTTCCACAAGCTTTTCATAGGGGCGAAAGGGTTCCGACATAATGAGTCCTGTTCTCCGTACACGGGTGGCCGTGAAAGCGCGGAAGGTGCCCCGATCCGGATCACTCTGATGGTTGCCTATTCAGATTAGCCCGGGCCCCCGGAAGCAACAACGAATGCTGCGGGACGAGTTGCGAATGTGCTAAGGGGTAGACCCAGGACTCGAACAACTACCCAAATACGACTCTAGCTGCCAAAATCGAAGAATTGGCCCATCTTGCGGAATTTATCGTAGCGAGTTTCGAGCAAATCCTTAGTAGGCTGTTGCGATAGGGCCACCAACTGCCGGTCCAAGACTTCCCCGAGCAACTGACCGGCGCCTTCCGGGTCGACGTGCGCCCCTCCTTCGGGTTCGGCCACGATTTCGTCGACAATGCCAAGCTCTTTCAGGTCTTTAGCCGTGATTTTCAGCGCCGCAGCGGCGGTCTCCGCTTTTGTGGCGTCGCGCCACATGATCGCTGCGCAACCTTCCGGTGAAATCACCGAATAAAAACTGTTTTCAAGGATATTGACGCGATCTCCGACGGCAATCGCCAGCGCTCCGCCCGAGCCGCCTTCACCCGTCACAGTTACAATGATCGGCACGGGTAGGCGTGCCATCTCACGCAAATTGCGCGCGATCGCTTCGGCTTGGCCGCGTTCCTCGGCGTCGATGCCAGGATAGGCACCGGGAGTGTCGATGAAAGTGAAAATGGGGCGGCCAAACTTTGCCGCGAGTTGCATAATGCGCAGAGCTTTGCGGTAGCCCTCGGGCTTAGGTTGGCCAAAGTTGCGCAGCAGGCGCTGTTTCGTGTCGCGGCCTTTTTGGTGGCCGATGATGGCGATGGGGCGCCCATGAAACTTCGCGAGTCCGGTAATCAAGGCTTTGTCGTCGCCATAGCCGCGATCGCCGTGCAGCTCGATAAAGTCGGTGAAGAGCATCCCGATATAGTCCAGGGGATAAGGCCGCTGCGTGTGTCGCGCGATTTGGGCGCGCTGCCAGGGTCCGAGATGGCTGTAAAACTCCTTGCGCAGCTCCGCCACCTGTTGGCGAATGCGTTCGAGCTCCGCGTCCGCTTCTTCATCGCCGGCAAGATGGCGCAATTCCTCAACGTCTTTTTCGAGACGTTCGATCTCGCTTTGACGATTCACCTGCGCTGCCGGGCTCTTTGCCTTGTCCTTGGACTTCATCACATCACCCGCTCAATCGATTCGTCGCCCATGCACTCCCGGATTGCTGCGATTAGCTCGGGGCACGTCCGGACGCGCTGCTCGACCTGAAGTGTCGCCGTTGCTCCTTTTGCGTCAGAGAGATCCAGCGAAACCAGGCTCGACCCTCGGTAGGAGGAAATTATCTCTTCAAAACGGTCGAGCAATTCATCGTTTAAATCTTCGAGTTTCATGCGTATGCGTAGCCCGGATGCCGGCTTTTCTGCGAGGTCTCCCAGACGCGCGGCTTCCTGCAAGGATAGCCGCGTGCCGGCTTCCTCTACCTGAACGCGGACCTTAAGCAATAGCGGGGCTCCGGCCTTGAGGATCTGCTCCAATCGCGCAAAGCTTTCAGGAAAGGCAAGCATTTCCTGAACTCCGGTCATATCCTGGATTGTGAAAATGGCCCAGCGTGCGCCTTTTTTGGAACGCATGGGCCGCGTCCCAACAATCAGCACCGCGACCGTGATTTCCTTGCCGTTACGCTGACCTTCGATTTGGTCGAGCGAAACACATTTCAATTCCTGTAATCGCGAAGCATATTTGGCGAGCGGGTGTCCTGACACGTAAAAACCGAGCATCGCGTATTCGCTGGCAAGGCGTTCGGGCTCGCTCCACGGTTCGGCCTCGTGCAATTCAAATGCTATGCGTGCGGGCGCCGCTGCCGTGCCAAACAAGCCGTGCTGGCCTGATTCTCGGATTCGCGTTGCGCGCTGCACTGCCGCCAATGCATCATCTACCGATGCCAGCATAGATTCCCGCGGTCCGAGAGAATCCACCGCGCCGGACTTGATCAAGCTCTCAAACACTCGCTTATTCAGAAACTTAGCCTCGATGCGTTCGCACGAGTCATACAAAGTAGTGAATTCGCCCGCGCTCAGCCGCGAATCGCGGATGGCCTTTGCGGTATTCTCGCCAACGTTTTTGATCGCTGCGAGCCCGAAGCGAATGGACTCTCCAACCGGCGTAAAATATAGGTCACTTTCGTTCACGTCCGGCGGAAGGATCGAAATGCTCATGCCTCGCGCTTCGTTGATGTACTTCACGGCCTTTTCCGCGTTACCCGTTTCCGAGGTCAGCAGCGCGGCCATGAATTCCACCGGATAGTGCGTCTTCAAATAGGCCGTCTGATACGCCAGCAACGCATAGGCGCAGGAATGGGATTTGTTGAAGCCGTACCCGGCGAACTCCTCCATCAAATCGAAAATGCGCTCCGCTTTTTTCTCTGGAACCTTGTTGGTAAGGCAGCCGGTGATGAATTTTGCGCGTTGCGCCGCCATCTCCTCTTTTTTCTTTTTGCCCATGGCGCGGCGCAGAATATCCGCCTCACCAAGCGAAAAGCTCGCCAGCAGGTTGGCGATCTGCATCACCTGCTCCTGGTAGAGGATGACGCCGTAGGTTTCATCGAGAATGCCCTTGAGCTGCGGAAGCTCGTAGCTGACTCTGGTCTTCCCTTGTTTGCGGCTGATGAAGTCGTCGATCATGCCGCCCTGAATGGGCCCAGGACGGTACAGCGCGTTCAGTGCGGTGAGATCTTCAATGCGCGAGGGCTGGTAACGGCGCAAAATGTCGCGCATGCCGTGCGATTCAAACTGGAAAATGGCCGTTGTATCACCGCGCGCAAAAAGCTTGTAGGTCTGCTCGTCATCCAAAGTCAGATTGTCGATGTCGACCTTCACGCCGCGGTTCTTTTCGATCATGCCCACGGTATCCTGCAAGACCGTGAGCGTCGTCAAGCCGAGGAAGTCCATCTTCAGCAAGCCGATGCGCTCGAGATCGTTCATGTCGTATTGCGTGGTGATTTCATCCCGGTTCGTTTTGTAAACCGGGACCACGTCCGTCAGCGGCCGTGGTGAAATGACCACGCCCGCTGCGTGTGTCGAAGCGTGCCGCGCCAGGCCTTCCAAGCGTAGGGCCACTGCCATCAAGTCCTTTAGCTTTTCGTCGCTGTTGATGGCGGACTTTAGCTGAGGCGCTTCAGAGAGAGCGGTTTCCAAGTCAATTCCGAGAGGCGTGGGTATCAGCTTCGCCAGCCGATCAACCTCTGCATAAGGAATCTCCATCGCCCGGCCGACATCCTTTACCGCTGCTTTCGCAGCCATGGTGCCGAACGTAATAATCTGCGCCACGTTTTCGCGGCCGTACTTTTGCGTGACGTATTCGATCACTTCGCCACGACGCCGCATGCAAAAATCTATGTCGATATCGGGCAAGGAAACGCGCTCCGGATTCAGAAAGCGCTCGAACAGCAAGTTGTATTGCAACGGATCCACGTCCGTGATGCGTAGAGCATAGCTGACGAGGCTGCCAGCTGCGGACCCGCGTCCCGGCCCGACGGGGACATCTTGCGCGCGCGCGTAATGAATGAAATCCCACACAATCAGGAAGTAGCCCTCATAGCGCATCTTCTTGATCATTTCGATTTCGGAGGTCAGCCGCCGTTCGTACTCGGACAGCGGGTTGTGCAATGCGCCCTGCTTCAACAGCCGCTCCAGATACGGCACGCGCGTCGCAAACCCTTCGCGCACCACTTTTTCAAAGTAGCTCCCAGCCGTGTGGCCATCCGGAACCTTAAACTCTGGAAATGGATTCGGGATGCGCTCGATTTTGACGTTGCAACGCGCCGCGATGTCCACCGTGCGGCTCAGCGCATCCGGCAATTCACCAAATACCTGTGCCATCTCGGCCGCGGACTTAAAGTAAAATTGGTCAGTAGCAAACTTCATTCGATGAGTGTCGCTCATCGTCTTTCCCGTTTGGATGCAAAGCAGAACTTCCTGCGCATGCGCATCGGTGTGATGCAGGTAATGGCAGTCGTTTGTGGCAACCAGGGGAATACCGGTTTCTTTCGAGAGGCGGACCAGTTCGCGATTCACACCCTGTTCGATTTCTAGCCCTTGGTCCTGAATCTCCAGAAAGAAGTTGCCCTTGCCGAAGACGTCTTGCAGCCGGTACGCGTTCTCACGGGCTTGGTCATACTTTTCATCGACGACCGCCTCCGTCACCGCGCCCCGCAAACAGGCTGACAGCGCAATAAGGCCCTTGTTGTGCTTGGCTAGCAGGTCATAGTCAATGCGCGGTCTATAGTAGAAGCCCTCGAGGAAGCCCGAGGATACCAGTTTGATGAGGTTATGATAGCCCTCGAGCGATTCGCAGAGCAGCACCAAGTGGTTGCTCCCGCGCATCCCCGGCTCCGCTTCGCCCCGATCTTGCCCGCTCGATCCGTTCGTTTTTTCGCCGCGATCGTGGCGGCTGCCCTTTGCCACATAGACTTCGCACCCGATGATCGGCTTGACATCCCGCTTGCTGGCTTCGTTGAAAAAATTAGCGGCGGCGAAGAGATTACCGTGGTCTGTCACGGCTACGGCGGGCATTTTCTGCCGCGAAGCCTCATCGAGCAGCTCAGACGTCTCGCAAGCCCCGTCGAGCAGACTGAAATCCGTATGAACGTGAAGATGAACGAACTGCGGCTGGCCCATGGATCTCGATTCTAGAACGCTCGCGTGAGAATTGCGAATCGCATTCTCTCGATTTGCACAGGCGCGG
>DATEWL010000367.1:0-2969 GCA_035258025.1 Candidatus Acidiferrum sp.
ATCCCCAATGCGCGATGTGCTATTGGGGAATCTACCAGGCCGAGAAATTTCGCCATAGCAACTCCGCATACTTCGCCGACTCGGCCTTGGCCAAAGCGGTCAGTCTCAAGGGCCGTGCCAGCAAATCGGAACGCCTTTACATCGAAGCGAGCGCCGCTGCCGAGGCTGCTGAAAGATCCGACAAGGATGAAAAGAAAACAGGGGAATCGAAAGAAGTCCAACTTTATCGCAAACTCGTCAAGGGGAGCCCCAAGGATATGCAAGCTCATATTTTCCTGGCGAACGCGCTCTCCGATGGCTACGACGATAACGATCAGCCCCGCGCTGGGCAAAAAGAGGCTCTGACGATTTTTCGGACCGTGTTGAAAGAGGATCCGGAAAATTCAGCCGCGAATCATTACTGGATTCACGCTGTTGAAGCCAGTCCGCAGCCGGAGCAAGCTCTTCACAGCGCCGAAATCCTCGGACGCCTTGCACCAACCTCAGGACATATGGTCCACATGCCCGGCCATATCTTCTTTCGCACCGGCGACTACGCCCGCGCAAAAGACTCCTTTGCCGCCTCCATGCAAGCCGATGAGCTGTACATGCAGACGCAACATGTACAAGTCGATGACGACTGGAATTACGTCCATAACCTCATGTATGCCATCGCCAATTTGATGGAAGCTGGCCAGTTGAGCGAAGCGACCGCGCTCTCTGGCAAGGCGCGGACCGCACGCGGCCAGCTTGCCAATTCGCTATACCCCTGGTCGACGCGCGATGCGATTTCGCGGCTCGACCCGCGCCTCCCCGTCGCGCTGCGAGCTGCGGATTGGGCTACGGCTCTCGATCTGCTCAAGTCTGTCGATGCTCCTCCGTCGCTCCCGAATCTCCAGTTTCTGGCGCGCCAGCTAACGCAATTCGCTCTCGGCATGCAGGCCCTTGATGCGCAGGATCTGCCTCGAGCTGAAGCTGCTTCGGCGCAGTTCGATGCGGAACTCTGGCGGATCTCCAATCGCTTGAAAGACGAAGTGGACGCCAAGCCCAAAGAAAAAAACAAGGATGCGAAAAAGTCAGACGCAGCGCCGCCAAAACTAGAGCTGATGCCGGATGCTATGCCGAAGCCGCTCGTCAGCAACTTATCTATCATGTCCTTGGAACTTCGTGCAGGTCTTCTTATGGCCAAGAAGCAGAACGCCGAGGCGAAAGAGCTTTACGTACAAGCTGCCCAGGAAGTGAAAGCGCTTGGCTATCACGAACCTCCGGCCTACGTTCGGCCTGTCGCAGAAACGGAAGCCGCGGCCTTCATGGCCGCCTCAGACTGGGCCGCCGCAAAAGCGGCCTACAAAGAAGCCCTCGCCGAACGCCCGCGCTCCGGCTTCCCGCTCTATGGCATAGCCATGGCCAGCGAACAATCCGGCGACACGACCGCAGCCACGGCCAGCTACGCGGACTTTTTGTCAGCCTGGAAATCCGCCGACGCCAGTCTTCCGCAACTCGCCCATGCGCGCGATTACCTCGCCTCACACGGGACCGTCGCAACTGGAAAATAGCGAGCTGGTTTGAATGGGATTTATTTCGACGCGGCTTTGGACCAAAACTCCGCCGAAGTCACCACCGGCACAATCTCAAACTCAACCAAATCCTCCCAACACCTGACCCACTCCGCCAGCAACTCCACGCGATCCGCTTCCATAATCTGGAAACAACGGCAGCGCGCCGCATCCACCCAGCTGACGTGATACTCCACGCCCGCAGGCAACATCCGGCCCTCGCGAGCAAACCGCTCGCCGATCTCCCTCGTCTCCCCATTCCGAAACCGCTCAATCACCATGAACAACATGCCGCAAGTCTACCCGATACCTTCTCAACAGCAAGCGCAGCTGCGAAGCCAACCACCAGTTCCTACCCCGCCGGGTCGCCAAACCATCAGCGGACTCGCCCGCGTTTTTGCATTTCAGAGGTGCCTCTCCTAACTCTTGTAGATGCAACGCTTACAAGCATTCGACATCTTCCCGCATTCTGCGGCCCCACGGCCAACAACTCATTTGGAAATCAACACGTGCTCGCAACCCCTGACACTGATTTGGCCCCCACCTACAGGCGAGCTAAATCCCTTAGACGCAACGCTTACAAAAAACAGGGGAGGGGTAAAAGCACCCGCCGCTCGCCCGGCGGTCCCAGGACTTCCGCTGGAGCACAAACCTGAAGTCCTTTCCGTCGCCCAGGCCGGCCCTGATTTGGCACCGCTAACAGACGAGCTAAATCCTTTAGACGCAACGTTTACAAAAAACGGGGGAGAGGTAAATCGCCGCTGCTCCTCCCGCAAGCTTCACCCAATTCCGGCTGAGCGCAAGCCTGTACTCCATTCCGCTTGCTCCCGTCGCGAACACCCTCGAGTTCACGCAGCTTCCCGCCCCTTATCCAATTTGACCCGCCGCACATTTCGCGAGACGATGCAAAGTTTGGACGAGGTGCAGATTTGGATCTAGGCTTACAGGGCCGCGTAGCCATCGTGGCGGCCGCCAGCAAGGGACTTGGCCGCGCCGTTGCAGAAGAGCTAGCGCGCGAAGGCGCCAGTGTCGCCATTTGCGCGCGCACTGCGTCCGAGCTTGAACAAGCCGCCGCCCAAATTCAGAAATCCACCGGTCGGGAAGTCTTCTATCAACCCGTGGACGTCACAAATCCCGCCGCCGTCTCTCATTTCGTCGCTGCCGTCGAAGACCGCTTCGGCCGTCTCGATATTTGCGTCACCAATTCCGGCGGTCCGCCTTCAAAGCCATTTGTGGACACAAAACCAGAAGACTGGCGGGCTGCCGTCGATCTTTTGCTGATGAGCACCGTCTTCTTCGCCAAGGAAACGCTGCCGCGCATGCAAAAAAACAAGTGGGGCCGCTTCGTAACCATTACATCTTCCGCAGTGAAGCAACCTGTTGACGGCCTTCTGCTTTCTAACTCTATTCGCGCCGCCGTCGCTGGCCTGGCGC
>DATEWL010000368.1:0-3463 GCA_035258025.1 Candidatus Acidiferrum sp.
CATTGACCAGGAATGGTTTCGCTGTTCTCCGCTACGACAAGCGTGGCGTTGGCGGCTCTTCCGGCGATTACGACGGTGCAACGACGGCCGACTTCACTTCCGACGCCCAAGCGGCCGTTGGTTGGCTGAAGACGCAGCCTCGCATTGACGGCAGCCGTGTTGGCGTGCTCGGTCATTCGGAAGGCGGCATTATAGCGTCCGCTGTTGCCGCCTCGGACAAAAGCGTGGCCTTTGTCGTCATGATTGCCGGTCCTTGCATTCGAGGGGACAAATTGTTTGTCTTGCAATCGGCAATGACCGCGAAAGCTTACGGCGCCCCGGACGATTACATCGCAAAGCGTAAGGTTTTCGACGAAGAACTCTACAACGCTATTATTTCGGCACCATCGGAATCGGCCGCGCTCGACCGCGCTAAAGCAATGATCACTCGTGGTGTAGCCGACAAAATCATTGATGCAAATGAGGCAGGATCGTTAGCCAAAGACGACACAACACCGTGGGAGCGGTACTTCCTCGCTTACGACCCCGCACCCACTTTGGCACGTATCACAGTGCCGGTTCTGGTCCTAAGTGGCTCACTGGATGTACAGGTGCCAGCGAAGGAAAATCTCGCCGCCGCCCGCCAAGCTTTGAAAAACAACTCGAACGCAACTGTCGTTGAGTTGCCGGGCATGAACCATCTCCTGCAGGACGCCAAGACTGGGGCTCCAAACGAATACGACGAAATCGAAGAGACCATGTCGCCCACCGCTCTCAAAACAATCACTGACTGGCTGAGTATGAACGTTCTTGCACGTCGCCGGAAAAAAATAGTTGTGAGAACGCCTGTCCCCTTTCCTGCGCGACTCCCTGAATTAGCTGCATGCATTCCGGGCGAATAACGGGCCACTCGGAAGCTATCGGTTCGTCCATCGGACTAGTACCGACAAACGCCCATCTCGTCCGCGCTTGATTCCCTGACCAGAAGCCAACTTCCCGGTACAAAAGCTACTGCACTGTTGCGTTCATCCCCCCGGCGACCGGAGCGCGCAGGGCTCTGAATCGCACCCGCCAGAAAGCACTGGACGGTGCATCCCCGTACCTGACGGAAACCGTTGCCTGGCCCTTCTTTTTTTAAAATATGCCTTGACACGTATATACTCCGTGGAGTATATCAAGAGCATGGAATCTTTCGAAATCATTGCCGAGCCGAACCGCCGAGCGATACTGAGCCTCCTGGTCTCGTCGCAACAGTCGGTGGGAGAGATCGAGCGTCAGCTTCATATGACGCAGCCGGCGGTCTCAAAGCACCTGCGAGTTCTGCGCGAGGCCGGTTTCGTGGAGGCCACCGTGGACGCACAACGCCGTCTCTACCGGCTGAAACCTGAACCATTCGAGGAGCTGGATGCCTGGCTGGCTCGGTTCCGCCGGTTCTGGTCCGAGCACGTGGATGCTCTCGAACGCCACCTCGACCGCATGGATCCGTCTACACCAACGTTGGCACCACCTACGAAAAAGAAGGCAAAGAGAAATCGCCGCGGCGCGAACCGCGGAAATAACAGTCGGAGTAGGAATCATGATCGCTCATAACCCCCTCCACGGATCCGGACAAGCGGGATTCCCGCATCCGGCTCTTGCCTTAGGTGATGACGCCCATGCGGCGCAGGGGATAGGGATGACAGACGGTAGGCGGAGGCAGCCAGCGAGTGATGAGGCGCCGCATGCGATCCCAAAGGACGCGGCCGTTCTGGCTGCGCCGCGAAAGCGCGCGATGCCAGAGCCCTCCCACTTGGAACCGAAAGATCCACAGCGCATTTTGGTTCAGGGGCACTCCGTAGTACTGGATGTGTCCACGCACCACCGCTTGCAGCCATTTGCCCTGTTCGGGAATGGGTTCGTGCATCCGCCGCTGAAGTTCGGCTTTCACCTCGTTCAGCTTCGTCTGCAATCTTTTGCGGATCGTTTGCCGCAACACCGTGAACCGTCCATTGCTCCTCTTCTTCACGCAGATGTGCGTAAAGCCAAGAAAGTTGAACGTTTCCGGTTTCCCTTCTCCACGCCACTGCCGTTGGTCGATCGCAAACGGACCAAATTCCAGCAGGCGCGTTTTCTCGGGATGCAGTTCCAGGTTGAACTTTCGCATTCGTTCCGTAAGTTCCGCCCGGAACTGTTCGGCATCCGCTTTGCTGTGAAAGCCCACCACGATGTCGTCCGCGTATCGCACCACGATGACCTCGCCGTGCGCGCGCTTCCGACGCCATGCCTGGACCCACAGATCAAATACGTAATGAAGATAGACGTTCGCCAAAAGCGGCGAAGCACTGCCACCTTGCGGCGTCCCTTCTTCCACTCGTATTCGTTTCCCATCCTCCAGCACGCCGGCCCTCAACCATTTCTGGATGAGCCGCACGACGCGCCGGTCTGCAACCCGGTGCTCGACGAACTTCACAAGCCATTCGTGAGAAAGTCCATCGAAAAAGCCCTTGATGTCCAGATCAAGCACCCAGTTCACTTTTCTCGTCAGCAATCCCGTATAGAGCGCATCCAGCGCTTGATGCTGGCTGCGCCCTGGTCGGAACCCGTACGAAAATCCAAGAAAGTCGGTTTCATAGATAGCGTTCAGCACCTCGACCGCCGCGCGCTGGACGATTTTGTCTTCCAGCGCCGTTACTCCGAGCGGTCTTTGCCGCCCGTCGGCCTTCGGGATAAACACTCTACGCACCGGCTTCGCTCGGTACGCTCCCCGCTTCAGCCTTTCGGAAAGGTCCTGGAGATTGTTTTCCAGTTCCTCCCCGTAGTGCCGCCACGTCTCCCCGTCTACGCCCGGCGCAGCTTCCTTCTTCAATCGCAAGTAAGCCATGCGGAGCGTTTCCAGGTTGTAGATGTGGTGCAGGAGCGCCGTGAACCGCAACTTCTTATCCTTTCCTGCTGCTTGACGTACCCGCTCCAGCGCACTAGGCGCGTCCATCCGGCTCGGTGTCCGGGACGCGTTTTGCTGTGGCAGGTTCCCTTTGGCCAGACCGCTTCCCTCCATCCCCTCCGCCACCGGTTGCCCAGCTTTGTTCGGGGACTTCCCAGGTACTACCGGTCTGTCCGACTTCCCATGTCCGTTCGTCATCGGCGTACGTCCTTAGACTTCCCGACGCGTCCCAAGACAACTACAGCCTTGGGCGAACATGGGATCTCCCGGTTCCCGCGCGAGGTGTCTCCGTACGTGCACGGGGTCTCTGACCGCGCGGGACTCTGGCACACCTCGCGATATCGGTGCACCCGCTGGCGCCTTCCGCTTCTCCTTACAGCGTCGGCGTCCCGGAGGAAGTTTCTTACGCGGCTGAATACCCGGCCCGCACGTTCCCCTGTCAACGCTTCGACGCTGCCCTTGCGAGCAGCTCCGCATGACTCGGGGCCGATGTGGGTCGCTACACCACTTTCGTATGACTTTTTCATTCACTACACCTCGCCGGTTTAACCGGCGCACAAGGAG
>DATEWL010000369.1:0-4180 GCA_035258025.1 Candidatus Acidiferrum sp.
ATAGTTCTGGCAATTCTGGGATTCTAATGATTAGAGGTATGATTCGACTATGACCGATGTTTCTCTAGCAGCCGCCTTTCTCGCCGGGCTGGTTTCGTTTCTCTCGCCCTGCGTACTGCCTCTCGTTCCCGGCTACATCTCCATGCTCTCCGGCATCGGTATGGAGCAACTCCGCAAAGGCGAAGTCCCCAGCTCCAGCTTGTTGGGCTCCTCGCTCTCCTTCATCGCCGGCTTTTCTATCGTCTTCATCTCTTTTGGAGCATCCGCAAGTGCCGTAGGCGTTTTCCTAAAACAGAATCGCAATACGCTCACTCCCATCGCCGGTGCGCTCATCCTTCTCTTCGGTCTCCATCTCCTTGGCCTGCTGATCAAGCTCAACCCCCGCGCCGGCATTATTTTCGGTGTCATTCTCGTCGCCTTCGGCATTGCTTCCTGGGCTCGCCATGCCCCTCTGTTCGCGGGATTTGGCCCGCTCCACTTCTTCTCGCTATCCATTATTGGCTTTTTCGGTCCCGCTCTTGCCCGCTGGCTTAACCGCGACGTCCACCTCCAGAGTTCGGTCACACAGCCCAGCGCCTGGAGCGCCTTCATGCTGGGCTTTGCCTTCGCTTTCGGCTGGACTCCCTGCATCGGCCCCATTCTCACTACCGTGCTCACCATCGCCGCTGCGAGCGACAAGATTCAGCGCGGCGTTCTTCTCCTCGCCGTTTACTCCACCGGATTGGCCATCCCATTTCTCCTCACCGCTCTTGGCATCGGCAAGTTCATGACGTTTTACAAAAATTTCAGAAAATATCTTCACGCCGTAGAACTCTTCAGCGGCGCTCTTTTGCTTTTCGTCGGCGCCTTGGTCTTCGTCAACAAACTGACCTGGCTCACCGCAAAACTGAGTTTCTTGAACGTTCTTGTTTTGTGGCTTGAGCGCATCCTGACGAGCGGAACGGGGAGCACGGCGTTCTGGCTGGCAGTCGGGGTGGCTGTCCTGGCGGTTGTGGTTTTCGCCGTAGTACGGCGTTGGGAAAAGATTGCTTCCTTTCAAGGAAGCAAGACCGTTTTGGCCGTGATTACCGTCATTGTGCTCATTATCGGCACCTACTACGCCGATAAGGCCACGCGCGTCAAAGCCACTGCGAAGAACGACGGCCCGGTTGCTGACAAGATCCTCGACCAGCCCGCTCCCGATGTGACCTTCAAGGACCTCGACGGTAAAGACGGAACTCTTGCGCAATACCAGGGCAGAGTCGTTCTCGTCAATTTCTGGGCCACCTGGTGCGATCCCTGCTATGTCGAAATCCCCTGGCTCATCGAGATGCAGCAGAAGTACGAACCAAAAGGCTTCACCGTTCTCGGTATCTCCATGGATGAAGAAGGCAAGAGCGCTGTCGCTCCCTTCCTCGCCAAGGAGCGTTTCAACGTCAACGGCCAGAAACTTCCCATGAACTACCCCATCGTCATCGGCAACGACGCCGTTGCCGACAAATTTGGCGGCCTTCTCGGCTATCCCACCAGCTTCCTCATCTCTCGCGACGGCAAAATCATCAAGAAGATTCAAGGCCTCGTCAGCTACGAAGAAATCACCAAGGCCATTGAATCCCAGTTGTGATTCTCTCTAGTTGGGCCGCCCGAGCCCTGTTCCCCAGCCTTGCTTCTCTTGCCCCCAAAAATTCACTCATGTACCCTGAACTCATGCTTGATGAAAAGGACTTTCAGCGGAAAGCGGATGCTGCGTTCGAAGATCTCAAGAAACGTCTGCTCGTCCTTGGCGATGAGCATGGCTTCGACGTCGAAGGTGAGAGCGGAAAACTCGAGGTTATTTTCGAAGAGCCCGAGGAAGCCAAGTTCGTGATTTCGCCAAACACGCCCGTTCGCGAAATCTGGATCTCCGCGCTCTCCACCAGCTTCAAGCTTGGTTGGAACGACGGAAAGCAGGCCTTTGTGCATGAAAAATCCGGCGAAGATTTGCACGCCGTCATGAACCGCGTTGTCTCCCAGCAACTCGGCACCCAGGTGAAACTGTGAAATCCGCAGCGAAAATATTCCTTTCCGCCGCCCTCGTGATCTGTTTTGCGATCTCGCCGGCCGTGCTTTCGCAGGTTCCCTCCGGCCGCGACGTCGTCAAGCCGGAAATTTACGTCTCGCTGGATCCCGCCGCGCGTGGCAGCTCCTTCCAGGTCGCCGTGGTCATGAAAATTCGCCCAGGCTTCCACGTCAACGCCCGCGAAAAATCCGAAGACTACCTTATCGCCACCGATCTCAAGTCCGAACTCCCCGCCGGCTTCCAGGGCGGCGAAGTTTCCTATCCCAAAGGCAAACTCGAAAAATTCACCTTCACCAAAATTCCGCTCAATGTCTATCAGGACACCGTCACTCTCAAACTGCCGGTCACTGCCCTCGCGAATGCCCCTCTCGGCGAGCAGCACATCGCGCTGAAGCTCCGCTACCAGGCCTGCAGCAGCGAAATCTGCCTGCCGCCGACGACGCTACCGCTCGACGCCACCATCAATATCGCCGCCTCTTCAAAGCCCGCTCACCCGGAAATTTTTTCAAAACCATAGGCCCACCCGGGTCAATTCTTGGAATTGACCTGGAACACCAGCCACGAAACTGCAATTTTCCTTGAATTTGCTTCAGGATTTGCCGAAGCCGGCAACCGCTTCTCGCAACCGCCCGACAACGCGCTGTTGTCCGAGAACAACCATCGTATCGAATAGCGGCGGAGCTACGGCTTGTCCG
Source organism: Candidatus Acidiferrum sp. (assembly GCA_035258025.1). GTDB lineage: Bacteria > Acidobacteriota > Terriglobia > Acidiferrales > UBA7541 > Acidiferrum. The sequence continues at coordinate 2,734 of DATEWL010000369.1, forward strand.
ACGATCGCCACGCGCGTCGCGTTGATGAGCAAACCTGCTTTTACTCCGCCCGCTTCGGCAACCGCTCGAGAAACGTGATCGCACGCATCGTGATTCCATTCCGGGATCGCTGCCAGCGCGTCGGCCAGCTTCGCGAGCAGCTCCGGAACTTTTGCATCTTTCCAGAATTTTTCCTTAGCCGCGGGATCACGCTGGAAATCGTCGGTGAAAAATGCCAGCGACCACGAAGAAAAATCCGGCAACAGCCGGATGCGCGGCCGCAGCAGATCCACTGTCTTCGCCAGCCACGCATGATCCCGGCCGTCGGAGCCCGGCGCGGCGCCGGCCGCCCACTCCGGCTTCCATAAGCCGCTGCGCTTCAGTTCATTTTCGACTTCGGGAAGCAGCTCCTCGATCGGGAGTTTTTGCAGGTACTGCGTGTTGAACCATTCCAGTTTCGGGCGGTCAAAAACCGCGTTCGTGCGGCTCACTCCCTCAAGCGAAAACTTTTGCAGCAAATCCTTTGTGCGCAAAAATTCTTCATCGCCGCCCGGCGACCAGCCCAGCAGCGCCAGGAAATTCCGGAACGCTTCCGGCAAAAATCCTTCCGCGCGGTACATGTTCACATCCGTGGCGCCATGCCGTTTCGAAAGCCGCCTTTTGTCCGCGCCCAGGATCAGCGGCACATGCGCAAACACCGGGGGTTCCGCGCCCAGCGCCCGGTACAACAATACTTGCTTTGGCGTATTCGAAATGTGATCCGCGCCGCGAATCACGTGCGTGATCCGCATGTCGATGTCATCCACCACCACGCCCAGCTGGTACATGGACTGCCCGAACTCCTCGTCGCCTTTCGCCGATCGCAGCAGGACGAAATCCTCGATTTCGTCGTTCGAAAACTCGCTCTCTCCGAACACCGCATCGAAAAATTTCGTCGTGCCACCCAGTGGCACCTTGAAGCGGACGGCCGGCTTTGCACCCGGCGTCGATGGTATTCCATCGCGGCAGGTGCAACGCGTCACGCGCCGTGGCCCGCCGGCTTTCGGCTCCTCGTCCTGTGCCGGTTCGGTATGGTCTCCTCCAGCATATTTTTCCGCCGGGCAATAACACAGAAATGCGCTGCCGTTCGAAAGACACTTCTTGGCCGCCGCGCGATACAATTCCGTTCTCTGCGACTGGTAAAAAGGGCCTTCATCCCAGTCCACGCCGAGCCACTGCAACCCATCGAGGATTCCCTTCACCAGTTCCGGCTTGTTGCGCTCCGCGTCCGTATCCTCGATGCGCAGCACCATGGTACCGCCCTGGCGCCGCGCGAACAGCCAATTGAACAGCGCCGTGCGCGCCCCTCCGACATGCAAATATCCAGTTGGGGAGGGCGCAAATCGCACCCGCACTCCCGGCGTCTTGTTCGCTGTTTCGCTCATCACCTGTGGTGTGTTTCCATCCTGATGGGAACCCTCAGTGTAGC
>DATEWL010000370.1:0-3980 GCA_035258025.1 Candidatus Acidiferrum sp.
ACAATCTCGGGCAATGTCTCCCACTCCGCTTGCCACCCGCCCAGACCGCGCTCTTGCTCTTGAACCATCGCGGCGAGCATCGTGCTTACGAGAGAGGGCACACGAGCTGCAGCAGCCAAAACGACGGCCGACGTCACGGGATTGCGCTTGTGAGGCATGGTTGAAGAACTACCGCGGCCGTCTACAGACGGTTCAAAAACTTCGCCGACTTCGGTTTGTGTGTGCAGAGAGATGTCGCGGGCGATTTTGCCGAGAGTCCCGCAGCAAAGCCCGAGCGTGGCCGCGATTTCTCCCATCCGGTCGCGGTGGCTGTGCCAGGGAATTTCCGGCAACGGGAGTTGCAATTCTTTGGCGAGATTCGCGGCGACGTCTAAGCCGCGCGCACCCAAAGCCGCCATGGTGCCGACCGCTCCGCCAAATTGCAGCACGAGACAACGCTCTTGCGTTTCCGCCAAACGCGCGCGATGACGGTCGATCGCGTCGAGCCAACCAGCCGCTTTCAGTCCAAAGGTCGTGGGAAGCGCCTGCTGCATCCAGGTACGGGCCACGACGAGTGTTGCTCGATTTTTATGCACCAATTCGCCCAGCACGACGGCGAACAGATCAAGTTCCGAGGAAATCAAAATGAGCGCCTGGCGCAACTGAAGCACTCGCCCGGTGTCGATGGCGTCCTGACTCGTTGCGCCCCAATGTACATAACGCGCCGCCTCTTTCTCTTTTTTGGCGACCAGCAGGGTGAGTTGTTTAACCAGGGGAATCGCGAGATTGCCGGCACTTGCCGCGGCGCGGGCGAGATCGGTCATGTCGTAAAGTTCGGCGCGGCATTTCGCTTCAATGGCGGGAGCTGCTGTGGCCGGGATGAAGCCGGCGCGCGCCCCGGCTCGTGCAAGCGCGGCTTCGAAATCGAGCATGGCCTGTAAAGTGGCGCGATTGGAGAAAACCTTTTCAACCGCTTGAGAGCGAAACAAGGGGTCAAGCAAGTTCATGCGCTGAGTGTAATCACTCCTGCCAGGGAATGAAAACGGTTTCCTTGGCGGTTTGTAGGAGCGATAAACGGCTAGACGCGGGCCATTCCGTTTGGATTTACTTCTCGACTGACCCGCCAACTAAACGCGTTCAAGTAGGACGGCGATACCTTGGCCAACGCCGATGCACATGGTGCAGAGCGCATATTTCCCACCAGTTCGCAGCAATTGGTACATCGCGGTCGTGATAAGGCGCGCGCCGCTGGCGCCAAGCGGATGGCCAAGGGCAATCGCGCCACCGTTGGGATTTACGTGGCTCGCATCGTCGGCCACGCCGAGTTCGCGGAGTACGGCGAGTGCTTGCGAAGCAAAGGCTTCGTTTAGTTCGATTACGTCCATCTGGCCGATTGTCAGATTCGTTTTCGCAAAGAGTTTTCGAGACGCCGGAGCGGGCCCCATCCCCATGATGCGCGGCGCCACGCCCGCTGCAGCAGCGGCGACGACGCGCACCTTGGGGGTTAACCCATAGCGCTTCGCTGCCGATTCCGAAGCCAACAAAATGGCGCAAGCGCCGTCATTCACGCCGGAAGCATTTCCTGCCGTCACCGTTCCGCCGGGCTTCACAATACCGGGCAGTTTCGCGAGGGCGGCAAGAGATGTGTCGGCGCGCGGATGTTCATCGGCGCTGAACAGAATGGCTTCCCCTCTTTTTTGAGGTATTGCGACGGGAACGATTTCCTGCGCAAGCAGCCCGCCGCGCATCGCGGACGTGGCACGTTGCTGGCTTCTTAGCGCAAACGCATCCTGATCCTCGCGCGAAACGTGAAACTCCTCCGCGACAATCTCTGCGGTTTCAGGCATCGAATCGACCCCGTATTTAGCTTTCATTAGGGGATTGATGAAGCGCCAGCCGATGGTGGTGTCTTCCATTTTCGCCGTGCGAGAAAAAGGGGCATCCGCTTTGCCCATCACGAACGGCGCGCGCGACATGCTTTCGACACCGCCGGCAATGATGAGTTCTGCCTCGCCACTCTTGATCGCGCGCGCCGCAGTTGCGACAGCGTCCATGCTCGATCCGCAAAGGCGATTTACAGTCACTCCGGCAACTTCTTTCGGAAGCCCCGCGAGCAGCAAAGCCATGCGGCCGGTGTTGCGGTTGTCTTCCCCGGCCTGATTCGCGCATCCGTACACCACGTCGTCCAGTGCATTCCAATCCACTTTGGAATTGCGCTCGAGGAGGGCTTTAATCGGGAGCGCCGCGAGATCGTCCGTGCGAATCGAAGAGAGTGTCCCAGCGTAACGGCCGATAGGCGTTCGAATGGCGTCGCAAATGTAGGCGGTTTCCATTAATGTGTTTCAAAGCTCCTGAATCGTCCTATCCTAACAGGAACAATCCACCCGGCGAAAACCAAGATGAGAGCGCGAGCGGAAGGGGAGACGGAATGAAATCCAAAAGAGTCGTGATGATTATGGTAGCGCTCTGTTCGATGGCCGCGGCAGTAACCTGGGCTCAGACCAAGGCTGCGGCAGAGGTCACTGCGCTACTGCGTGAGTTCATCGCAGGTGCAGGCGGCGGTGACCGCGCGATATTTGAAAAGTTTTTTGCCGATGATGTGATTTATACCAGAGCAACCGGTGCAGTCATCACCAAGGCCGACATCATGGAGAGCCTCGGAAAACCAGCGCCAGCCTCCGAAGGGAAGAGCACTTATTCAGCCGAGGACATTACGGTTCACGAATACGGCGACACCGTGATTGTGGCATTCCGACTGGAAGGCCGCACAGAGCACGCTGACGGAAAGGTGGAACAGGCTCATTACCGCAACACTGGAACATTTCTTCGACGCAATGGCCGCTGGCAAGCGGTGGCGTGGCAAGCGACAAAGATCAGTGAACCAGTGAAGCCAAAATAAAACGAAGTAAATTTAACGAAGAATGCTGAAGCACTCTTGCCTTCGCTCCACAAACTTGCCTTGTTCCAGACTTACGCAGTTTTGAAAAGCAAAAATGCTCAGACCGCTTTTTCGTCATCACCTGATTCCTTAAGCCTCCGTCAGGGTATGCTCTTTGCGCTATCACGCTTCGATACTTCGTTGACACTCCTCGGCGTCACCCTCACTATGGTCTTACCCCTTCCAAATTTATCGTCCGGTGTCTGCCGATGCGCATTCTTGTCGCTGAAGATGACGCGCCGCTGGCGGAGTTTCTCCATCAACGGTTGCAGCAGGAACAATTCTCTGTCCACATGGTCTCGGACGGTGGGGAAGCCCAGCGTCTTGCTTCCGACCAGCCGTACGACTTCGTAATCCTGGATCTCAATCTGCCCGCGGAAGGCGGCCTGGACGTTCTTCGCTACATCCGTGCGAAGAAACCCGACCTACCCGTCCTTATGGTTACTGGAACGAGCCTCGCGGAGGATCACGTCCGCTTGCTCGATGCCGGCGCCGACGATTCCTTGGCGAAGCCATTCGACTTTGCCGAACTCGCCGCCCGCATCCGCGCCGTCCTCCGCCGCGGCAGTCGCCCCGGCCGCGCCGTGCTCAAAGTAGGCGACCTGGAGATTGATCGCGTCGCTCACGCCGTGCAGCGCGGAGGTAACTCCATCGAACTGAGCCCAAAGGAGTTCGCCCTGCTCGAATTCCTCATGCGTCACGAAGGCCAGGCGGTCACGCGCACCGCGATTGTCGAGCAGGTCTGGAAGCTCAACTTCGATACCATGACCAATGTCGTCGACGTCTACATCAACTACCTGTGCCGCAAAGTGGATTCCGGCTACGATCGCCCCCTAATCCGCACAATCCGTGGAGTCGGCTACCAAATCGGCGGCCAAGCCGCCCACAACTCGACATTCCTCTGAATTGCGTGTTGCCCGTTCCCTATGCGCTCCCGCCTGGGGGAAGCGCTGGGAATCGCCCTCCCGAAATGTCACTCCGGATAGCTCTTCAACAGTAAAAAGACATAAACGACAGAAAACAATATACTTACTAAGCGGGCATGGCTTCTGAGATAGAACCG
>DATEWL010000371.1:0-4809 GCA_035258025.1 Candidatus Acidiferrum sp.
TGAAAGCGCGTGTAACGGGCATCAGCCATCGCATCGACATCAACACGCTCGCGCAGGAACCCGCGAGCGACTTGTTTATGAACGGCATTGCGTCGGTCCAGATAGAAACGACCACGCCTCTCTTCTTCGATCCGTATTCGCTAAATCGCGCCACGGGCAGCTTCATCCTGCTGGATCCACTTTCGAATGCCACCGTCGGCGCAGGCATGATTCGCGAGGATCTAACACCTCAGCAGGTTTCGGACGGAGAACCCGTGTCTGCAGCGGAAAAAGCGGCGCGGTACGGGCATCGTCCTGGAGTCTTTCTGTTACCGAATCGCGCGTCGCTCGCCGATACTGCGGAACGAGCGCTGTTCGAGAACGGATTTGCAACGATCACTATCGACGGTGATCAGATTCCTCCAGCGTACCTGCCGTCTCTCCTCGCCTCCGTTTGGTCCGCAGGATTGGTAGTTCTTCTGATTATCGACAAGCCGTCGCGCCAGCTCGTCGATGCGCTCGAGCGTGTCGCAGGAGGTTCGCTATTTGAAATGGGCCTGGATTCGGATCGCAAGAATCGCGAGGAAATCGCCGCGCAGATCTTATCGCGGGCAGAAACGCTGGGAATCGGTGGCCCGTCGGGCCAATCAGAGAAGGAGTCCGCCAATGTCTGACGCTCTACTCATCGAAAGATCACAAGCCCTGAGTGCCGAGGATTTACTTCAAGCGCTTTTGGGGCAATTCCCGGCGGCGCATGCTTGCCTGACGTGCAGTTTTCAGGCGGAAGACATGATTGTCCTTTCACTCTTGCGGCAACGGCTTCCAGACCTTCCCGTGTTGTTTCTTGAAACTGGATATCACTTCGCCGATACCTACCGGTTTCGCGATCAGGTCGCCAGGGACTGGAAGTTGAACCTCGTAAACGTGGCGCCGCAAACGACCGTGCAGCAACAGGAAGCGGAATTTGGGATCTTGTCCCAATTCGACCCTGCGAAGTGCTGCCATCTTCGAAAAGTAGAGCCGCTCATGGAATCGCTACAGCCGTTCGAGTTGTGGTTTACGGGTCTGCGGCGCGAGCAATCGCCTACGAGGCGTAGTCTCAAAAAGATCGAGCACCACAAACTACCGAGCGGCAAAACACTTCTGAAAATCAGCCTGCTCGCGGATTGGACGTGGGCGCAGGTATGGGAATTTACCGGTAAGCATCAACTCGCGTATCTCCCGCAATACGACCACGGCTACCTGAGCATCGGCTGTGAACCGTGCACGGCAATTCCCGCGTCTGGCGCGGACGCGCGTTCCGGCCGCTGGGGCGGCAAGAAACTCGAATGCGGGATCCATACCTTTTCGGAGAAAACAGACGGATGAATTTTCTCCTGGGATTTGCGATCGCGATGGTCGTCGGGCTGACGGGAATCGGTGGCGGGAGCTTTACTGTGTCTGCGTTGCTGCTGATCGTTGGGCTGCCCGCGGGCGAGGCTGTGGGGACAGCTTTTGTTTTCGCAGGCGTGCTGCGGCTGGTCGCGGCGCCGTTTTATTTGGCGAGCCGCCATGTTCATTCACGATATTTCCGGTTGCTGGTGATTGGAGCGGTGCCGGGCCTCGTCCTGGGAATCTTTGTGCTGCGCGTCCTCGCAAAGCCCGCGAGCAACTCCGCAGTCGTGATCATTCTGGGTCTGTTGCTCGCGTTTTCATCCAGCATCACCTTCGTTCCCCGCATCCGAAATCCTCATTTTGCTTCGAACAATTCGCGTTGGCTGCCGTGGCTCGCGTTTCCGATCGGTGTTGAATCCGGATTCTCGTCCGCCGGCGCAGGAGCCCTCGGCACCATGCTGCTGTTGAATTACTCGGAGATGGCGCCAGCGCAGGTGGTTGGCACGGACATCTTGTTCGGTCTGGTATTGGCGGTTATTGGTAGTTTGGCGCACTGGACATTTGGATCGATCAGCACTGCAACGCTACTGCAATTGCTGGATGGAGGATTGCCGGGCGTGGTTATCGGTTGCTTGCTTGCCCGAAGGGTACCTGCGCAGAAATTGAAGACAGTCGTGGCGGCCGTCGGTTTGCTAGCCGGTTTGCAATTGGTTTGGTCGGGAGTCCACTCCTTTGCCCCCAAGTCCGCCGTCGTCGAAACGAAATTGGACCCGCAATTGAGTCGTGCGGTGCACCCATGACTCCCTTCTCCACCGCTGGGATTTTTTCAGCTCGCTTCTCCGCTGTTCCTCTCCGTCTCCTCGTTGCCTGTTGTTGTTGTCGCTGAACCTCTCTTTTGCTCCAGGCAGTAAAACCACAACTCGAACTGTAGTCCGGATTTCGCACCACACGCGCCTTGCGCACATAAATTAAATAGACGAAATGGAGCTTGGAAATGATTTCTATAAATCTCGCAGTCTATTCACCTAAAAAATACAATGCGCGGCTAATCTTCGCCACGCTCGCTTCCCTATTGCTTGCTCTTTCCACTTTTGCCCAAGGGGATTCATCGTTGTGGGGCAAGGTTACGGATACGACGAATGCGCCGGTTTCCGGCGCCACGATCGTGATCAAAAACCTCGAGACGGGCACGGAGCGCACATCGGTGACGGACGAGGCCGGTCTGTTCAACGCCGCAGCCTTGCCCGTTGGGCAGTACGAAATTACAGCTGCCAAAACTGGCTTTCAGACGGACCGTCGTCGCGCGATCAAGCTGGCCGTCGGGGAGCGCGAGGAAGTCGATTTGAAGCTCCAAGTCGGAGACGTGCACCAAACTATCGAAGTTCCGGCATTTTCCACGGCCGTCCAAATTTCGACCGAGGATTCTTCCGGCCTGGTTGGCGAGCGCGAAGTAAAAGACCTGCCGCTAAACGGGCGCAGTTACGATCAGTTGCTGACTTTGAATCCGGGCATCGTCAATTACACGTCCCAGCGCTCCGGCGGCATCGGCACGTCAAATTCCGTGGTCGGAAATATGTTTGCCGTCTCCGGCCGCCGGCCGCAGGAGAACCTTTTTCTGCTGAATGGAGTGGAATACACAAGCGCCTCCGAGATCAACGACACACCGGGGGGCGCAAGCGGCCAGTTGCTGGGCGTTGACGCAGTCCGCGAATTTGCCGTCGCCACCGACACGTATGGCGCGGAATACGGCAAACGGCCGGGCGCCCAGATCAACATCGTCACTGCCAACGGCACGAACGCGTTTCATGGGTCGGTCTACGAATTTCTGCGCAACAGCATCTTTGATGCGCGAAATTTCTTCGACCATGGTGACATTCCTCATTTCGAACGCAACGTATTTGGCGGCTCGGCCGGCGGCCCGATCGTAAGAGACAAAACCTTTGTCTTTGGCAATTACGAGGGATACCGGCAGTCGCTCGGCCTCAGCGATTTGACGCTGGTTCCGGACAATACTTCCCGGGCGAGCGCGGTCCCGGGCATTCAGCCTCTGCTGGCTCTGTGGCCGGTAGCGAACGGAGCGGAAATCCTGAATTCGTCCGGCGCTCCAAGCGGCATTGCAGAAGCATTCAGCAATCCGCTGCAGCACATTCGCGAAGATTTCGGGACGGTACGCGTGGACCAGATGCTGACCCCGGGCGACAATTTTGCGGCGATATATACCATCGACGACAGCACCGCCCTTTCACCGACGAGCAATCCCTTTACGTACACGAACGTGAATCTGCGGGAGCAGGTAGTAAGTCTCAGCGAAACGCACGTCTTTTCACCAACAGTGGTGAATCGCGCCACGTTTGGCTTTTCGCGGGGCGCCTTTTTCTTCGACAGCAACACGACCACCGATCTGTCCGGCTGGATTCACGGGGACCAGCCGGTCGGTGCGGTTGTCGTCGGCGGTGGAACAACTTTGAACGGCGCGTCGCAGATCACCAACGGCGGCACGAATGCCGGAAGCAACCTCACTGCCGTGCGCAATCTGTTCACTGTCGATGATCAGTTGACCATCACCCACGGAAAGCACTTGCTCAGCTTTGGTGGTTGGGTCCAACGCATTCAGGCGAACGACACTCTGATTCAGGATCAATATGGCCAGGCCTCGTTTACAAGCCTGCAGAGCTTCTTGCAAGGAAAAGTAAGCACATACACCTACGCGCCATCGTTGACGCCTCTCGGTTGGCGAACTCTGGAAGGCGCAGCCTACGCCGAAGATGCGATTCGCGTAACGTCTTCGCTCGAAGTGCGTCTTGGGTTTCGCGCGGAATTCACGAATGGCTGGAAGGAAGCGAACGGTCGCGCCTCAAACTATCTATTCGATCAGAATGGCATCATCGCGACCGATCCAACCGTGGGCGGTTCCGTCTTCACGGCAAACAAGGCCACCTTCCTACCCGCTCCTCGTGCCGCGCTCGCATGGGCTCCGTTCGCCTCAAAGAAAACTGTCGTGCGCGCTGGATTTGGCGTGTACTACGCTTTGCTGGACAATTTGAGCTATCGGCTGGATCAAAACGGCCCTTTCAACACGGTTTATGCCGTGAAGAACATCGCGTTCTCCGAGATCACACCAGGCGCCACGTACACAGGATCGAAGGTGATCCCTAGTGGCGTGCAACCAAACTTGCGGACTCCGACGGTGGACGCCTGGTCGCTGAAGCTGGAACAGCAGCTCACGCCCAGCACCGCCCTCAGCGTCGGTTACATCGGCTCCCACGGTTATCACGAATTGCTTTCCGTGGATGCAAATCTGCCCACACCTACGATCTGCCCCGCTGCGCCGTGCCCGGCGGGATATCCGAGCGGCACCCTCTACTACCCGAGCGGCGCGGCGCTCGAAAACAACACGGTCTGGAACACGACACATTGGTTTTCCCAAGGGATCAGTTCTTACAACGGATTGCAGGT
>DATEWL010000372.1:0-5772 GCA_035258025.1 Candidatus Acidiferrum sp.
TATCAATTTTCCGAATTCGCGCATGTGGGTGCGGAGAACGCAGCAGCTTGCAATACGCCATTCGAGGCAGGAAAATATCGTCCGCAAAGCGTGTTTGACCCGTAACTTTCGCGCGCGCGTCTACTCTGCGTCGCGGAACGCCAATGACGCACATCTTCTTCTCATCAATCATTTCTTTCGCCCGCGATCCTTACTATTGCCGCTTCCACAGCCTCGAAAATCTGTTGATACCCCGTGCATCGGCACAAATTGCCGGAGAGAGCTTCCCGAATATGGTCCCGCGAAGGATGCGGATTTTGATCGAGCAATGCTTTTGCAGTGACTAAGATCGCCGGCGTGCAATACCCGCACTGCGCCGCGCCCAAATCTGCGAACGCGTCCTGCAAAGGATGCAATTTACCATCTACGCCGAGGCCCTCGACCGTCAGCACATTTTTTCCGTCGCAGTCCAGCGCCAGCAACAAGCACGAAAGCACCGGCTTGCCATCCAGCAAAACCGCGCAAGCTCCGCACTCGCCGAGTTCACATCCATGCTTCGTTCCCGTGTGCCCCAAATCCTCGCGAAGTACTTCCAGCAATGTCTTGTACGGCGCAAACGAAACGTCCGTCGCCTCGCCATTAAGGGTCAGCCGGATATGCGCGGACTTCTGCGACTCCGTCGGCAGCGTAATCGTAATCACTTCAATTCACCTCGTCCCGCAAAATCGCCTGGCCCGCGCTCACTTCGGAAACAACCGTGCCGCATTGTCGTACAGAATCTTCCGCTTCGCCTCGGCCCCAATCGGCAACGCATGAAACTTCTCAATGTTGCCCTTGATTTCCGGCACTCCCGGCCCGGGCCAGTCAGTTCCCCACAAAACTTTGTCCGCAATATCTTCAATTCGCGGAAAATACTCCATCAATTTCTGCGGTGGTATCCCGGAAATATCCATGTACATATTCTTGTGCCGGCGCACCAAAAAAAATGCCTCGTTCATCCAAAGTGGCCTTCCCCCATGCGCCAGTATCACCACAAGATTCGGATAATCGATACTCACGTCGTCGCACAACATCGGCTGCGCGTGTAGATTTCTCGCGCCAGGAAAGATCGAAGTCCCTGTATGAATCATCACCGGCATTCCGTGGGCTTGCGCCCGCTCGTAAATCGCCGCCAAACCCGTGTTTCCGTTTATGTACGAATTCGGAGTGAGCACCTGGTGCGATGGATGCAGCTTGATCGCGCGAATCCCAATCTTTGCCATGCGGTCCACCTCCGCCCCGGCATCGGGAATCGTCCCAGGCAGCACTCCGCCAAACGCAATAAGCCGATCGGGTGCCGCGCTGCAATATTTCGCGCTCCAATCATTCACCTCGGGTGTGAACCCGATGATTTTCGGCGCAACGTAATTGATCAACCCCGCGCGTTCAACGCCCAAACTATCCAAGTGCGCGAGAAACGCCTTTGGATCCTCGCAGTAACGCATCACATCCGCGTAGTCTTTCCGTCCGTGCTTCATCAAAGCCATCGCGGACGGTTTCATCATGTGGTACGGCATGATATGAATGTGAATGTCGATGATCGGCTGCAAGTATGTGTATCCTCGAAAAAAGGGTCGCTGTCCGTCAGTTGAACCGCACATATTCAAAGTCCAACGGCTTGCTGTTGATCCCTCGAAGTGGGGGCGCAATCCAGTTCGCAAATTTCCCCGGTTCCACCACGCGCCCGGTCATCAACGATTGAACAAACTTCTCGTCTGCTGGGCTTGGCAGCCACTCGTGCTTGCGCTTCTCCCAGGCCTCCGCGCTCAAAACCTCCCCAGCAATACTGATGTGGTGTCCCGCAAAATTGCCAATCGCTCGGTGAAATCCTTTGTGGGGCAGTGTCAGCTTGAATGGAATTCCGGCCTCATCGATCACTCGCTGCCATCTCGCCACCCCATCCGCAATTTCTTCAATGTAATCGTCACGCAACCGCTCGTTCAAAGCCGTCAGCGCCGGAACATTCTTCTTCACGATCTTGTCGCCAATCACTTCGTACACCGGGTATTCGGCCTCGCTCAGTACGTGATCGTCCTCGAGCTTCGTCTCGCGAAAGCGTCCCTTTAAACCGTTGGTGAAGTAATTCGCCGCATTCGAAGAGACATCCGAGCCATAAAGGTCGAGCGTCACGCTATAGTGAAAGTTTAGGTATCTCTGAATCGTCTGCAGGTCAATTACCCCCAGCGCCCGTACTTGCGCAGGGTCTTCCAATTTGTTTTCCTTTATCACTTCGCAAGTCCGCTTTATGATCCGCGTCACGCCCGTCTCTCCGACGAACATGTGGTGCGCTTCCTCAGTCAGCATGAATCGGCAAGTTCGCGAAAGCGGGTCGAAACCGGACTCCGCCAATGCGCACAATTGAAACTTTCCGTCCCGGTCCGTAAAAAACGTAAACATGTAGAACGCCAGCCAGTCTGGCGTCGGCTCATTAAACGCGCCAAGAATGCGCGGATTATCTGCGTCCCCGGATCGCCTCGCGAGTAGCGCCTCTGCCTCTTCGCGCCCATCGCGACCAAAATATCGGTGTAACAAATACACCATGGCCCACAAATGCCGCCCCTCTTCGACGTTCACTTGAAAAATATTTCGCAAATCGTACATCGAAGGACACGATGACCCCAGCAGCCGTTGTTGTTCGACGGAAGCCGGCTCCGTATCTCCCTGCGTCACAATCACCCGCCGCAGTGTCGACCTATACTCCCCCGGCACTTCCTGCCACGCCGGCTGCCCTTTGTGAATCCCAAAATTCACTTCGCGCTTCTCATCCCGGGGCTGCAAGAAAATTCCCCAGCGGTATTCCGGCATCTTCACATAATCAAACTGAGCCCATCCGTCCGGCTCCACGCTGATCGCAGTGCGCAGATACACCTCATAATTGTGGCTCTCGTTCGGCCCCATGTCGTACCACCAGCCCATGTACGCCGGCTGCCAATGTTCCAGCGCCCGCTGCAAGCCGCGATCCCTCCCCAAATCCACGTTGTTCGGTATCTTCTCGGTGTAATCAATCATTATGGTTCTCCGCTCCGATGTTCTTTATCCTTACCTCTTCAGGCCATTACTTCTTTACTTCCTCTTCTCAAACTCTTTCCCAATTGAATTTCACAGGCGCGCCCGTTCCATAAACTTTTAAAGCTCCGTTGGCGCCAACTGCATTCGGCCGAATGAAAATCCAGTTTTGCCAAGCAGACAATCGGCCGAAAACGCGCGTCTCAAGCGTTTCGTTAATTCCAAAACGCAAATTCGCCTCAAGCCCTGTGAGCGCATCTGGCGAAAGCGCTGCGCGGGATTCGAGCGCTTGGCGAATTTCATCTTCCCAATCCAGATCATCAGGTGCGGCCGTAACGAGGCCTGAATCCATCGCTTGGTGAACTGTCAGCGTTTTTCCAATCAAGCCACGTAAGCTCTCGACTTTCGCGGAATCCTGGTAGAAACGCGCGGCCATTCTCGAAAGACCATTCACCATAGGCAGAGGCCCAAAGTTCATTCGCGAAAGCACGACGCTCGCTAGATTCTCGCCATCCTGTGAATCGCGCATGTAAATCCGGTCCGCCGCTAAAGCCAATTCGAACAGCGTCCCCGCAAAGCACGAGCCCGGCTCGACAATCGCATACAATGATCGTGAAGAAACATCGATCCGCGCAAACGTCCGCCGCATCATTCCCAAAACTTCTCGCACAAACCAATTCTCTTGATGATTCAAGAGGAATTCGTCGGCCGCCAGCACCGCGTCGGTATTCCCGGTCGCTTTGAGAATCCACAATCCCAGATCAAGCTCATTCGTGCGGAGCGTCAGGACAGCATCATCCAACTCCCGGGCCATCTGCAGCGGCCACCAACTGGCCCCCGCTGCCACCGCACTCTCCACCGTGTATTCAAGGACTGACTCTGGCGCGCGGACCGTCAGCGTCACCGTGCGCGCATCGCGATTCACCTGGGCGTCGACGTATTCGTAATGCAGACCTGCTTCATCGACCGTGCGTGTTACCGGCGTCAGCGCCACGCCTTTCGCGTCAGTGGGCCGATCGCTTTGCTCCGCGAGTTTCAGGGCCCTCTGCTTTACGTGCTCGGAAAACTGTTGTGGCTTCACCACTTCATCCACCAGCCGCCAATCTTTCGCTCGCTGTCCGCGCACTCCATCTGGATTTGTGCAGAACATATCCGCATAATCTCGCCTAACTTTTCGCTTGTCCGTCACACGCGTCAGACCGCCCGTCCCAGGCAAAACGCCCAGCAGCGGCAACTCAGGTAAACTCACCGCCGATGATCGGTCATCCACCAAAATAATCTCGTCGCAAGCTAGCGCCAGCTCGTAACCCCCTCCCGCCGTCGTCCCATTGCACGCCGCAAGAAATTTCAACCCGGAGTGCGCGCTCGAATCCTCAATCCCATTCCGCGTTTCGTTCGTGAACTTGCAGAAATTGACTTTCCACGCATGCGAGGAAAGCCCCAGCATATAAATATTCGCGCCCGAACAAAAAATCCGGTTCTTCGCGCTGGTAATAATCACCGAACGAATCTCTGGATGTTCAAACCGTATCCGCTGCAACGCATCGTGTAGCTCAATATCCACGCCGAGATCATAAGAATTCAATTTCAGCTTATAGCCGGGCCGTAATCCGCCATCTTCGGCCACGTCCATCGTCAAGGTCGCCACAGGCCCGTCGAAGCTGAGCTTCCAATGTTTGTATTTGCGCGGATCCGTCCGGTAATCCGGTGGTTCGACCTTTGTCTGAAGCTGTTCTGTCGCGGCAACGTCCACGTGATCCTCCTACTCCGGCTTGGCCTCCAAAGCGGCCTTCAGCTCCACAAAACTTTCTTCGACGGAATTTCCCGAGGTATCGAGATACATGTCAGCCTTCCGGTACAGCGGCTCACGCGCTTCAAGAATTCGGCGCAAATCCTCCATTGCTTGATTGCCGCCTGCAATCGCGCGCAAATCGCCTTGCGCGATCACGCGCGCCATGTGCTCTTCCGGACGCGCCTTGATCCACACCGTGTAGCAATTTGAAAGCAAGTAATCGTAAGTCTCTTTTTCCGAGACCACGCCTCCGCCGACGGAAAGAATCGCCCGTCCCTGCTCATGCAGGACGCGTTCCAGAGATCGCCGTTCGATGGCTCGATAACCGGTCTGCCCGTAAAGCGAAAAGATTTCTCCCAGCGGCATACCCGTTTCTTTTTCAATCTCGCGGTCCAGTTCGATGAACGGAACATTCATCTCCTGGCCCAACCGCAATCCCAAGGTTGACTTGCCCGCTCCACGCAATCCGATAAGCGCCACGCGCTTCCGTCGCGCCGCTTCTTCGTTCCCAAATTCGCGCAGCAATCGAGACATCGCGTCCTCGACGCGATGCGCTGGAAGCCGCTCGAGAAATCTCTGGATCAAAATCTTTTCATGCCGCGTTTCCGTTTCCGGCGCGAATAGTTCCGCAAGAGACACATGGAGCGCGGCTGCGATTCTCCGCAAAAGCACGATCGAGACATTTCCCTCGCCAGCCTCAAGTTGTGCCAGATGCCGTTCCGAAACGTCCGCCTCGCGCGCCAGCATTTTGCGTGTCATCCCCCGACGGTTCCGCAATTCCCTCACGCGCTTGCCTAACGAGAGCAGAAAGCCATCATTCGAAACGCCGGTTACGCGTTGGCTGCCAGACTCTTTAGTATGGGTAGTGGTTTGCACGTTGGATATATAAGGATAGTCTAGAACTTCACCTGCAGTATATCGCATGTGCTCGCCTCATCGTCAAGCAGAAGAACCTG
>DATEWL010000373.1:0-2757 GCA_035258025.1 Candidatus Acidiferrum sp.
AAAAGTTTGGTTGGATTTATTGGCGTCGTATTGCCAGATGCCACCGCGTGTCTCTAGTTCCACGCACGGGTCCGCCCCTGGCGATTTCAGTGTCCGATTTTTCAGCTGGCACGAATTGGTCGCGCTGGCCACGTCTACAAACATCGCTCCTTCGGAATTGATAATGAAGGGATGCATCGGATGATCGCCCCCCAGAGGCAACCCTGAAACGATCGTGATCGGAGCATCCTTAGGTGCGATGGAGCCCGAAGCTAGCGCGTAACGTACAATTCGATCGTTAATCTCCGCGTAGACTGATCCCTTGTATATCCCGATTCCCGTGCCGCCAGCGCCGCCGCTCTGCACGGTTTCACCAAAGCGCTCGTTTACATCGGCCTTGCCGGCGCCCGCCTTGTCTTGCAACGCGATCAGGAATCCGCCCTCATGCGGCTTGTCATTCCCGTAATATTCGCCGGACCAGGTGTTCACATAGACCACGCCGTTCGGCGCAACCACCATGTGCCGCGCATGTCCAATGCCGTCAGCAAAAATCGTCGCGCAAAAACCCGCCGGTAACTTCAGCCCACTGTCGTCGTTCGGGCATGCCTCGCCCGCAGCTCCCGTAGCCGATTTGAAATGGTTCTCAGCCGACAGTGAGGAGCCCACTGCATACAGCACGACGAGCGCCGCGAGGGCAAGCACCAGTTTTTTGCAAAAGTGGATCAATCGCATCGAACCCTCCTCAAGATCGCAGACGACAAATTGAAGCGCGACGAGCTGCCGAAATATACCATAGCCGCCTCGATCAAACTGGCTGATTGGAGCGGTTCGAAGGCTGCGTTGAACATGCTGACGGGACAAGGCCCATTGAACTCCGCACCCGCGGAACGTGAGTCAACGTGAACATCAAGGTGAACTAGGTTTCTCTCACTCTTATTGCAACCGGCGTGAAGACCCATCGCGGCGCGCCACCCGACAGAAAACAAGCGATTATGCAGGTCGGTGTGATGCGAAGACCGTTGGCGATTGCACAGCAGACTCAGCGCGATTTCTTGACGGCGGCGCGTGGCTCCGTTAGCGTCAAAGAGTAGGGAGTGCCTTCCCACTTCGTCGCGCGCAACAAGCGTGCATAACACCCAGGGCTGGAGAACCTCGTGGCCAACGCCATCATCACTTTAACGACAGACTACGGCACCGACGACCATCTCGTCGGAACCGTAAAGGGCGTCATTCTCAAGATCAATCCGGACGTGACCATTGTGGACATCACACATCACGTGACGCCTTTCGATTTGCTGGATGGCGCGCTGGCCATCGGCGCGGCTTACTCTTACTTTCCTCCGAAGACGATTCATGTGGTAATCGTGGATCCTGGTGTGGGAACGGAACGGCGGCCGCTGCTCGTCACCGGACAGAATCATTATTTTATTGCGCCCGATAACGGCGTGCTCTCACTCGTCTACGAACGCGAGTCAAACGTGGTGGTGCGCCACGCCACTGCGGAGCACTATTTTCTCCAACCGCTCAGCAAAACGTTTCACGGACGCGATGTCTTTGCGCCAGTGGCAGCCTGGCTTTCCAAAGGCTGGCAAACTCCGGCCATGGGCGACGAGATTCAAGATTACAAAAAGATGGCGCTGCCCCGGCCGAAACCTGGATCGGCAGGCGTAAAAGGCCTGGTGTTGAAGATTGATCCATTTGGAAACCTCGTAACCAATTTCCGTGCCGAAGATTTGTCCAGCGAGGCACAGAACGGTGGCGGCTTGAAAATGCAAGTGGGAACCCATGCAGTAAGCAGGCTCGTGGATACATTCGCCCGAGGCAAGGCTGGCGAAGTGGTTGCCTACCTCGGCTCAAGCGGCTATTTGGAAATCGCCATCAACAAAGGAAATGCTGCGCGCACGCTAAGTATCGGCCGCGGAGCGCCCGTGGTTCTCGCCGAAAAGTGATTTCGCTCTGATTGTCAGGGGAGAGTTCAAGAAAACATTTTGAATGCAACGCGGCGCGCGAGTGGTACTCAACCAAGTAACTTCCTGAAACCGATAATCGCTTACGAGCTTCAAAGCAGTCATCGCCTGAGCTGTTTCTCGTTTTCACGGCGCCGCTGCTGCTGTCTTTCCCGATCGCACTCCGTATTACAAGGTCACGGGAGAACTCAGATTAGGCTAGAAACATTTTCCTCGGCAGCGGCTTGGGCCGGTTGCCTCCGCTTGTGCCAGTAACCCAAGGCCGCGAACAGAAGGACGGCAGGCACGCCGGTCAGTCCGCAAGCGATAAAGAAAATGCCGTAGGCGTGAATGAGGCCGTGCGTGGTGCTCAGCCTTTCGACCGAAGCGCCCGAAAACCCCTTCAAGATTTTCCCCAGCCAAGCATACGTCGAACTCAAGAGTGCATACTGTGTGGCAGTGTATCCCAGATTGGTGAGGCTCGACATGTACGCTACAAGCGCAACAGCGGCGAAGCTGAGACTGAAATTGTCACCGGCCATGACGAAGGCGAAGAGACGAATGCTCAAGCCCGCGAACGCGAGAGTCGCAAATGCGGCAGTGGCAGCTGCCTGTAAAATACCCCCGATGATGAGGGCGCGCATGTAGCCAAGCTTCAGCGAACAGTATCCGCCGGCTGCGATGCCTGCAAACGTTGCGATGAGCCCGATGGACCCGCGCACCGCTCCGACCGTTTGCTTCGTAAGCCCGAGGTCGTGGTAGTAGGGATTCGCCATCGGGCCCATCATGAAGTCCGGCAACCGGTAGAGGCTGATGGCCGCTAACATCACTA
>DATEWL010000374.1:0-2238 GCA_035258025.1 Candidatus Acidiferrum sp.
CAACGCCCATCGCGGAGTGATCCAGCAGCTTAACCGTACCGTAACCCGTAGCGCGCCAAAACCGGCAATTCCGCAAGTTGTTGAAAGATTTGGCGTCCCCGACGGGATTTGAACCCGTGTTACCGCCGTGAAAGGGCGATGTCCTAGGCCAGGCTAGACGACGGGGACTGAAAGGCAGGAGCCGCGGGCCGATTCATCGATGGTAACAGTGCCTCTCCGCAGTGTCAAAAACCGATTTCAAATATGGGAGAGAAGGCTCACGGTGTATTTCATTAGCGAGATTGAAATGTTTGATTGGAAAAACGCAAAGGACACGTGGCTGTGAGGCTGCCTCGAAACGGAACCGCCAATCAGCGCCGTGGGGCACGGCCTCGTGGCAATGATCTCCCTTCTTCTGATTGGCGAGGTCAGACGGCTGGCAAACATCGAGCTGAGTCTCTCACAAGATCGCTCCCGACCTCCCATATGTTTTAGAATCGATGCGTGCGCCCCAGCCTGGGGTGGGAGCGATTTGTGGCCGATGCGCTTTTTCTCAGCTTGTGGTTTCCGAGTTTCGAGTTGGACGATATGTTGCCGCGTGCTTTGGCGGTGATGCGGCAGTTTCCATTTTCTGTCCTGCAGCCGGGCATAACTTATGTGGCCATGCATCCCGTCTCCTGGAACGAGCCCACGATTTTCGAACAGCGTTTCACCCCCGGTGTCCCTCCCGAGCAGGCGGTGGTTCTCGCTTCCGATTTGCTTCACGAAGACTACGCTTATTCGTTCGAAGCATTCTGGGATCTTTGGATTCTTCCCCCTGCGCAGCGCGAGTGGATTTTGCAGCCGTCACTGGTAAAATTCCTGGTCCACGGAGTGGAGTTCGAAGACGGCATCTACCAGCACGAGGGCCATGTCGAGGTGGACTTCGGCATTGATTCGCCTTTCCTTCAGGACGAAGTGCAACTCATCGGGGAAGCCGAAAACCGAGTTCGCTCCAATGTGCAAAAGCTCGTCGACTTCACCAATAAAGCGGAAAAAAGTTCGGGCGCTAGTGGACGTTTGCTGTGGTCGGAGTCAGAGGAGAACCTCGCTCAGAAATTGATTGCTCGCCTGCAGAAAGTGCAGTAAATGAAAAAGCGGGGTCGCAGATTCGCGAGCCCCGCTTTCAAGCAGTTGAAGTTATTTCGTTCTTCCGCCCTCAATCTTCAACTTGTCGCCGGCCCCGGCCTGCGCCGCTGCGAGGCGCGCAGTAAGCACGCGAAATGGAGAGCAAGCAACATAGTCCATCCCCACCTCATGGCAGAATTTCACTGAGTCGGGATCACCTCCGTGCTCTCCGCAGATCCCGACCTCGAGACCTGGGCGGGTTTTGCGTCCGCGTTCGATTCCGATGCGAACCAGTTCTCCGACACCCTCGCGGTCGATCACCGCGAACGGGTCCTGTTTGAGGATGCCTTCTTTCAGGTAGGTCGGCAGCACTTTGTTCACATCATCGCGCGAGAATCCGAATGTGGTCTGGGTGAGGTCATTGGTGCCGAAGCTGAAGAACTCGGCTTCTTTGGCGATCTCGCCCGCCAGCAGGGCCGCCCGCGGCAACTCGATCATGGTGCCGACGAGGTAATGCACTTTTTTGCCTTTCTCGCGAAAGACTTCCTCCGCTACGCGGCGCACGATCGCTGCCTGATTCTCCATTTCCTTCACCGTTGCGATGAGCGGAATCATCACCTCTGCGTGTGTTTTTATTCCTTCCTTTTCTACCGCAACTGCCGCCTCGAAGATGGCGCGCGCCTGCATCTCGGTAATTTCGGGGTATGTAATGCCTAGGCGGCAACCACGATGTCCGAGCATGGGATTGAACTCGTGGAGTTCTTCCACTCGGCGGAGCAGAGTTCTCAACTCTTTTAACTTCGGCGATTTTGGCTTGGTTGCCTCAAGCACCGCGATCTCGACCATTAGTTCCTCGCGCTTGGGCAGGAACTCGTGCAGTGGCGGATCCAGCAGGCGAATGGTGACTGGGAGGCCATCCATGACGCGAAGCAGGCCGATGAAATCCTGGCGTTGCATGGGCAGCAGTTTTTTTAGCGCTGCGCGGCGATCTTTCTCGTTGTCCGCAAGAATCATCGCCCGCACGTGGGGAAGACGGTCTTCAGCGAAGAACATATGCTCAGTACGGCATAATCCGATCCCTTCGGCGCCAAACGCTCGCGCCTGTTTCGCATCGCGTGGGATATCAGCGTTGGCTCGCACGCCTATCTTGCG
>DATEWL010000375.1:0-11442 GCA_035258025.1 Candidatus Acidiferrum sp.
CCCTGGCCGAGCGTCTCCGCGCTGGTGGCGCGGGCATTCCCGCGTTCTACACGCCAACAGGTGTCGGCACCATGGTCGCCGAAGGTAAAGAAACCCGCGATTTCGACGGCCGCCAGTACGTCCTCGAACGCGCCATCCGCGGCAACTTCGCCTTCATCAAAGCCTGGAAGGGTGACCGCTGGGGCAATCTCATCTACCGCAAAACCGCCCGCAACTTCAATCCCATGATGGCCGCCGCCGCGGACCACGTAGTCGCCGAAGTCGAAGAACTCGTCGATCTCGGCCAGCTCCCGCCGGATCAAATCCACACCCCCGGCATCTTCGTAGACGCCATCCTCCAAGGCTCCGCCTACGAAAAACGCATCGAGCGCCGCACCGTTCGTAAGTCATGACGTCGCGCGGCGCACAGCGGATTTTCCCGGTTCTCATTGAAGCGGCTTTTTTGTTGGCGTTGACGTTAAACCTTCAGGCAAGTTCAATCGCCACATTTGATGGTGCACGAGCTTACGAGCACGTGAGGCATCTGGTGGAAATTGGGCCGAGGCCGCCTGCGTCGGACGGAATTCATCGCGCCCAGGCCTACATCATCGGCCAGCTGAAGAGCTATGGATGCCCGGTCGAGGAGCACGATTTTCACGCCTCAACCGTGCTTGGCAATCTCGCGATGAAAAATATTCTTGTCAAGCTTCCCGGCGCCAATCCCGGCATCGTCCTCTACACCACGCACTACGACACTGTGCGTATGCCCAAGTTTGTCGGCGCCGACGACGGCGGCTCAGGCACAGGAACCATGCTCGAGCTCGCGCGCTTGTTCTGCTCGCGAAAGAATTCGCTCAACGTCTGGATCGTTTTCTTCGACGGCGAAGAGGCACAGGGCAACTGGACCGACAAAGCCAGCGTTCAGTGGAACAACGACGCCAGCAACAACACCTACGGCAGCCGCGAATTGGCCGCGCAAATGGCCCTTTCCGGCGAACTCAAGCGCACCAAAGCCATGATCCTGGCTGACATGATTGGTCCCTCCAATGTGAGAATCACCCGCGACACGGGCTCCACGCCCTGGCTCACCGATTTCATCTGGGACACCGCCGCTCAACTCGGCTACAAGAACAATTTCGTCAACGAGGACTATGGCGTTGGCGGTGACGACCATTTCTCCTTCATTCGCCGCGGTGTCGCCGGCTGCGACCTCATCGACTTTTCCGTCCGAGACACCTACTGGCACACGCCCCAAGACACGCTGGACAAGGTCGATCCAAAGAGCCTGGCCATCGTCGGCCAGGTACTGGCCGCGACCTTGCCAAGGTTCGAGAAGAAATTTCGGTAAGCCCCTGTAGATGCCGGGCTTTAGCCCGGCGCTTTTATTTTGAGTTTTGGCCTTTAACTGTAAACTGTCGACTGTGAACTACCCATGCCTCTAACCGACGACCAAAAACGCGAACGCATCGCGCGCCGCGTCGCCCTCGAACTGCGCGACGGCTACTACGTCAATCTCGGCATCGGCGTACCCACGCTCGTCGCCAACTTTGTCCCGAATGGGATGGAGGTAATTCTCCAATCGGAAAATGGCATGCTTGGCGTCGGCCCTTATCCAACAGAATCCGAAGTCGATCCCGACCTTATCAACGCTGGCAAAGAAACCGTCACCGAATTACCGGGCACATCTTATTTTTCATCCGCAGATTCATTCGCCATGATTCGTGGCGGCCACGTTGATCTAACGGTTCTGGGTGCGCTGCAAGTCGATGAGAAGGGAACTCTCGCCAATTGGGCCATTCCCGGCAAAATGCTCAAAGGCATGGGCGGCGCGATGGATCTAGTCGCGGGCGCCAAGCGCGTCTTTATCGCCATGGAGCACGCCACGCGCGACAACAAACCGAAAATCCTGAAAAAATGCACGCTCCCGCTGACGGGCGTCGAAGTCGTCGATCACATCGTCACCGAACTTGCCTTCATCGACGTCACTCCCGAAGGCCTCGTCCTCCGCGAGCTAGCCCCAGATGCCACCTTAGAACAAGTCCAATCCCTGACGGAGCCGAAATTGTGGATTCCTGCAGTCGGTCCCAAGCCAATGCCCGTCTGATCGAAAGCAGACGTTCTTCTCTGTGCCCTCTGTGTTCTCTGCGAACTCTGTGTAAATGTTTTTTCTTATGAAGAAGAACTGCTGAGGTGCCGCGCCGTGCTGAACGAATAATGAAGCGCGGAAAAGATACTGAAAAAGGTCACGCCATAAACGAGAAGGTGGATGATCTTTCTGAGATGAAAGTCTGGATAAGCAGCGGAAAAGACGACCGTGAACACCAGGATGATCTGGAAAGCGGTAGTCATTTTGCCGTAGATGCTGGGCGGAAATGGCCGGTAACCGGAAATGAGCAGAATCACCACGGCCACCACAAGAATCAGTATGTCGCGGCTGAACACGATGATCGTCAGCCACCACGCGATCTGCTTTTTGAATGCGAGAATGATGAACGAAGACGAAAGTAGCAGCTTATCGGCGATGGGGTCGAGATAAGCACCAAGAGAGGAGCGTTGATTTAAGCTGCGCGCGAGCAGGCCGTCGATTCCGTCCGAAAGCCCCGCGACAACGAGCACCAGCAAAGCCCATTTATACCGCTCATAGGAAATAAGAATAAGGAAGAACGGCAGGAAGCCGAGACGCAGCAGAGTGATTTGATTGGGAACCGTCCAGATGCGGCCTTTCATTGCAACTCAGGATAGCGCAGTTCCGTAAACCTGTGTCACGCGAATTGCGAGAGGTATTCGGTAAGCGACCGGCCAATTTTGCGCGCGAAAAGCTCATTCATCGAAGGAATGGAGCCGCTCGGTTCATCCAGAGACACGCGTTCGACACGGTTCATAGGAAAAAAAATCGTCGGAAAGCCAATGCGTTCACCGTCGGGCTCGTTAATCTGGCGAATAAAATGGTCGAACGAATTCAGGTCGATGCCCCGAAGCGTGACGCCTGAGGGATTAATATCCAGCAGCTCGCCCCAAACTTTCTCTTTGGGCGTGTGCAAACTCACAACGACGATGGAATGTGGATCCATAAGCTGGGTGCGAACTCTCTTCTCTTACAGAGTACAGGAATTGCCTCCCGGCGTGGGATGAGTTGCCGAAACAGCCGACACGCACCGGCCAACTTCCAGGGAAGAACCCTGCTGGGAAAACGGCGTGGGATCGCGGTAGTGCACAATCATAAATACAAAACTTGCGACAATCACGAGCCCCGCGAGCCATCCTAAAATGTAAGCTCTCCGGCGTTCACCAGCATTCATAGGCTGCCTGTCTGCGAATACCTTCCCCAAAATGAACCCAGCTGCCAGGCCGCCGCCATGCGCCCAATTGTCCATGGCCATGAAACCAGAAAAGCCCAGCACGAACAGAATGACTACCGAGCTAATCAACCGCGAACGCAAATCGCGCATGTAAGCGCCCCCTCGCTTTGAGGTGACCGCGAGCATGACCCCTACAAGGCCTAACAACGCACCGCTTGCGCCCAGCGAGAAGTGTCCGGTAAACGCGCTCAACAGGAATCCAAACGCCCCCGTAAATACATAGATAAACAAATACCGCGCGGAGCCGTACAGTTCTTCGATGGCCGGGCCAAATTGCATCAACGCCATCATGTTGAAGCCGATGTGAATCAGCCCGCCGTGGAGAAACATAGCGGTGACCAGTCTCCACCATTCGTTCAAGAAAAAGATCGCCGGGCCGTAACTCGCACCGAGGCGATATTGGGGCTCACCGGAGAGTCCCCACAATATGGTGAGGCCTCCTCCCCGGCCAACGGCGGCGTATGCAAGCCAACTGACACCGAGCATCACAAAATTTGCGATCAAAAGGGCTGAGGTCACGGGCGCTTCGTGCTCGCCGAAGATTCCCGAAAACTTCTTGCTGAGAGCGGCGAGAGAAAAACGCAGACTCGTGCCGCAAACGTGGCATCTCGTTGCGGTGATGCCCACCAGGGAACCGCACGCAGGGCAAATCTGCGGCCTGGGCTGCTGTTCCCCGCCCCCGCCAAAAAATCCCCGCACGAAACTCTTCCAGCGCTCCAAACGTCGCTGCCACACATACGAAAGCGCCAATTCTCCTCCTTGCGAGCCACGCACCGCGTTCCTATAATACAGAATTCACAGCTTTTTACCGTGAACGAGGAACCGTGAGCGCCACCATGGACAAATTCGAGGAATTCGGCCGCCGCATCGACGAAGAGCTGACGCGGCTCCGCAACTATATCGACAAAGAAATTGCACCCGAAACGGAAAAGCGCACAGCTACGTTTCTGCGCGAGGTGTCGGAAAAATTCACGCAATTTGCCGATAAGCTCGAATCACGCACCGCGGCCCGCGCCGAACGCGATACACAGAAGCCGCCATCGCAGCCATGATGCGAGCCAGCTTGTGACCAACTGCAAGGCCACGTGCCGCCACGTGAACTTTTTTTGTCCGTCGAACTCTCCGCTGAATTGTCTACTGAACCTCGCCTGCTTTTTCCTACTTGGCGTTACAGTTGGATGCGCCTCGCGCCATGTCACAGCGGGTGGGCAACCTGCTCCTTCGCAACCTTCCACCGCATCGCCGGACACGATTGAATCCACCAAACGCTCCACAGACGCTGGACCGTCGCCAACACCTGCGAGATCTCCGGGCGCCCCTGCACCGAAACGCAGCAAGCCGTCGCAGAGCCTCGCCCCAGCGGGTTACATCGAAGAAGGCAATGCTTCCTGGTACGGCGTGCCTTTCAACGGGCGGCGCGCCTCGAATGGCGAGATCTACGATATGTACAAATTGACGGCGGCACACCGCACGCTGCCGTTCGAAACCATGGTGCGCGTGACGAATCTTCACAACGGCAAATCCACGACGGTGCGCATCACCGATCGCGGGCCGTTTGTCGACAATCGCATCATCGATCTTTCGCTCGCCGCGGCGCGCGAGATTGAATCGATCGGTCCGGGCGTCGTGCCCGTGCGCGTGGAAGTTCTCACGGAGGGCATCGACCCCACGGGCGGATTCTTTACAGTGCAAATCGGCGCGTTTCGCGATCAGGGCAACGCACAGAGATTACGCGACCGACTGAATCTCTCGTATTCGCCGATTTTCATTCAGCAGTACGATTCGCCTGACGGCACTTTCTACCGCGTGCGAGTCGGCAAAGTGTCCGGAGAAGATGCCGCGCGCCAGTTTGGCGAACAGCTTCGCAGCCGCGAAGGAGTTACACCAATCGTTGTGCGCCTTGATGAAGCGATACCTTCGGGAGGGAACTGATGAGCGCTGACTGCCTGTTCTGTAAAATCGCCGCGAAGCAAATTCCTTCCAAAATTGTTTATGAGGATCCGGACATTTTTGCGTTTGAGGACATCAGCCCGCAGGCTCCGACGCACATCCTGCTTGTGCCACGAAAACATTTTGTGTCGTTGGACGATGCAACGCACGAAGATCAAGCGGTGATCGGCAAACTGCATCTTGTCGCAGCCCAGCTAGCTCGAGACCGCAATTTGCTCGACGGCTATCGCACGATCTTCAACAATGGCGCCGGTGCCGGCCAGTCCGTGTTTCACCTGCATCTGCACTTGCTCGGAGGCCGCCAATTTCGCTGGCCGCCGGGATAGCCGTGTGGTTGTTGAAGCTTCCGACCGACTCGGGCATCCTTAACTTTCATTCGCCGAAACGCATCGCGCCAAACTAAGACGACTCATCCGTCATGGAGTTTTGTGACGTCTTCGGCGCTTATTGGTGGCGAACCAACCGGCAGTTCAACTACGTGAAAGCCGTTGACCATGCGGGTTCGTAAACGCGCGTGGAGGCCCCGCCGCACCAGGTCTGATACCGCTTTGCCGATCGAGATGTCGCGGCTTCTAGCGTATGCCCTTATTTCTTGAAAAACATCATCGTCAAGCGAAAGAGTGGTTCTCATGTTCCAATGATGCCACAGCGCGAACACACCGTATTGCCCGTAAATACTCATTCATAACGAAGGGCGACCAACGGATCGACGCGAGTGGCGCGGCGGGCCGGGAACCAGCACGCAAGCAACGCTACTGCGGAGATCACAACTACAGCCGCAGTGTAAGTAACTGGGTCTGATCCACTCACGCCGATTAACAGCTTGGCCATCGCCCGTGTGACGGCCCACGCGGAAACTACACCTAGGACGACTCCCGCGCTTATCAGCGCGAGGCCCGTGCCAAGAGCGAGTTTCAGAATGTCGTTGCGGTCGGCACCGAGTGCGACGCGAATGCCCCACTCTCGCGTGCGCTGGACTATCCCAAACGACACGATGCCGTAGACGCCGATGACGGCAAGCGTAAGGCCCAGGAATCCAAGCGCCGCAGCTAGAGAAGCAGCCAGACGAAAGACGAACAAGCCGCCGAGTCCGCGCACAGTTTTCTGCATGGTGCCGATGTCAATGATGGGCAAATCCGGCGCCAGGGCGCGGACCTGCTCTTGTACAGCGAGGCCGAGCGATTCAGGTGGAAGAGAGGACCGAATCTGAAGCGACAGCCGCGAGCTGAAATTTTGCGCGAGCGGAAGATAAAAATAGGGCTGAGAATCCGGCGAGAGAAAGAAGTATTGCCCGTCCTGCGCGACGCCGACTACTTCGACATAAGGCCCGTTTTCACCAGTCCATCGGAAGCGCTTGCCAATTGGGTCCTCGTGCGGCCAAAGCTTCCTGGCCATAGTCTGATTCACAATGGCCACTTGCGGCGCTGCTTCGTTGTCTGAATCGGCGAAAGGGCGGCCACGCAGAATGGGAATGCGCATAGTTGCAAAGTAAGCGGGATCAATACTGTTGAAAGAAGTCCCCGGCGGCTGCTGGCCGGCAACCAGCGGATGACCCTCCACAGAAACGAATCCCACGCGGCCAGGAATTCCAAGGGGCACAGCAAACGAAAGGCTGGCCGATTGGACTCCGGACATTGCGCTGACCTTGCTTTCAAGTTCGCGATAAAACGCTTTTGCATGAATTTCGTCGTAGCCGATTTGCTGTGGATCCAGCATCACGTTCAAAACGTGATCCGGATCGAATCCGAGGTACATTCGCTCGGTATGCCGGAGGCTGCGAACAAAAAGTCCCGCGACAATCAGGAGGATGAGCGACCCTGCCACCTGCGCAACCACCAGGATGTTGCGGATGCGGGAGCCTCCCCGCACGGAGGAGTCGCCTCGCCCGCCTCCTTGCAGAATGTCATTCGCCTCGGCGCGACTGGCGCGAAGTGCCGATAGGAGGCCGACCAGAACGCCGGTTAGAATCGCCGCCGAGAATGTGTAGGAAAAGACGCGCCAATCCAGGCTGCAATCCATTTTGTAAGCAAAATTTGTGGTGGTGGTGACCGAGTGAAGAGCAGAACCGCTCGCGCTGATCGGCCATTTGCCGAAAAACACGCCCAGGATCCCGCCGAGCGAGGATAGAAGAAGGCTTTCTGTGAGCACCTGACGCAAGAGGCGTCCGCGGCCGGCGCCCATAGCAGAACGAATGGCCATCTCACGCTGGCGCGCGGCCGATCGCGCCAAAAGAATATTCGCAACGTTCATGCACGCCAACAGCAAAACGAGGCCCGCAAGAATAAAGAACAGACCGGCAATGAAGGGAACGAAGCTCGAGACAAAGACGGCCGGCCGGGCAAGCCGCTCTGGGATGACACGAATCGTGACGTCTTTGTTTGTCAACGGATATTGAGCTGCCAGACGCTGGGCGGTGATGTCTGATGAAATTGCAGCCTGAGAGGCGGCGATGTTTGGTTTCAGCCTTCCGAGCACGATCAAGCTTCGGTCGCGACGGTCCGTCCAGAATTGGCTGGACTCTTTCGCCATGGCCATGGCGTTCAAAGTCAGGTAGCCGTCCATTTCGATCGCAAATAAAGTACCGTGAAAGTCTTTAGGGGCAACGCCAATGATCGTTGCGGGCCGTCCATTGACCAGAACCTCTGTGCCCACGACGCTCGGGTCGCTGCCAAAATTCTTTCGCCAGTAGGGGTTGCCAAGAACGACGAGAAGAGGAGCGCCCGGCGTCTCACCTTCACCGGGGAGGAAAAACCGGCCGAGCGCTGGAGTAACACCCAAGGCCGAAAAATAATTTCCTGTGACGCTGCTGTAGCCAAATTCGCGCGGTGTTCCGTTGGCGCTGAGCCCAGCGACAGATAATCCGTAAGCGAAAAGATCGGAGAACGCTTCCGACTGTTTTCGAAAATCGAGAAGATCAGGGTAAGAGAAATTG
Source organism: Candidatus Acidiferrum sp. (assembly GCA_035258025.1). Lineage (GTDB taxonomy): Bacteria > Acidobacteriota > Terriglobia > Acidiferrales > UBA7541 > Acidiferrum. The sequence goes on from DATEWL010000375.1 coordinate 8,221, forward strand.
GAACCGTTGTGATCCTGGGAAAAAGCCAAAACGTGGATTTGCTCCGGCGCTCGCACCGGCAGAGGACGAAAGAGCCATCCATTGAGCACGCTGAAAATCGCCGTGTTGACGCCGATGCCCAGCGCCAGTGTGATTACGACGATGATCGTCAGTGACGGGGACTTCTTGAGCATGCGCACGCCATACGCAATGTCTTGAAAGAGGGTTTCAAGGAAGTTGCCGCGGCGGGATTCGCGGGTTTGTTGCTTAATGGATTCGAGGCCGCCGAATTCCAGCTGGGCGCGGCGGCGGGCTTCTTCGGGAGGCATGCCTGCGGCGATGCCATCGGCGATTTGGCGGTCGAGGTGGAAGCGGAGTTCGGCGTCGAGTTGTTTTTCGGCTTGTTGTTTTCGGAAAAGGCGAATGATCCAGTTCATTGTCGCACTTCCTGTTCCGCTGTCCGCAGCATTGTGGCCTTTCCGTATCCGCTATTCATAACGCAAGGCGATCAGGGGATCGACGCGAGTGGCGCGGCGCGCAGGCAGGAAGCAAGCTGCCAAGCCTACGGCGACGACTAGGCCTGCCACTGCGCTGAACGTCCATGGATCCGTCGCGGAGACGCCCCAAATTTGACTGGCGATGAAACGCGTGAGGGCGTAGCTGGCAAACAAGCCGAGGAGAATTCCTGCCGCGAGCAAGCGCGCGCCCTTGGTGAGAATCATTTTGAAAATGTTGTTTTGCTGCGCGCCGAGCGCAATGCGAATGCCGATCTCGTGAGTCTGGAGCGAGACGGTGTAGGCCATCACGCTGAAGACGCCAATCACGACGAGCAGCAGGGCGATGCTTGCCAGCGACGTGCAAATCAATAAGCCAAACTCAGGCGTGGAGTACGCAAATCTTTGCAGAAAGTCTTCGAGCGGGTTGGCTAGTCCAATAATCTCGTCACGGTCCACCGCCCAAATCTGCTCCTGAACGGCGTTTTTCAAGGAGGCTGGATCTACGGTGGTCTTCAAAAGAAGAGCAGGCCCCCCACGAACGGTATAGGGAAGGTAGATCATGGGGATGGCGGGCTGCTGAGGTCCGGCGTTCTTCATGTCGGCGACGACGCCTACGATTTGGAAATCGGAATCTTGCGGTGGCTGGGTGATGCTCTTGAAGGCTTTCACTTGGACCTGTCGGCCGATGGGGTTCGTATCGCCGAAGAGGTCGTGCGCCAATCGCTGATTAATTACGCCGGTGTATTGTGCGGTTCGTACTTCGCTTTCGGAGAGCCACCGGCCCTGGATCAGTCGCAACTCCAACGTTTGAAGAAAATTGTCGTCGCAAGCTATAAGACCAGCCTCTTCGGAGTGCGTTGCTCCGGGCACGGTCACTTGGGGTCCACGGCCGGGCGAATATCCGGGAAGCGCGTCCTCGATCGAAACGTGGGTCACGCCGTGTAAGGCTTTCAATCGTTCTACTACGCCTAACAGCACGGCCCGCCCCTGCGGCGATGCGAATCTCTGGGCACTGGAAGTTCTATCGTGGCTAGGTGGAGGCATAAAGTAGAGGAGTAAGACGTTCTTGGGATTGAAACCCAGGTCAACGCGTGTGAGAAGGAAAAAGCTGCGCATCATCAATCCTGCGCCAATTAAGAGGACGATGGAGAAAGCGACTTCGGCGATGACCAATCCTGCGCGAAGCTTGCCGTGGCGGAAGCCGCCGTTTGCGCCTTTGCCGGTGCCGGCAAGCTGGGGTTGCAAATCGGCGCGCATCACATGAAGGGCAGGCGCCAATCCGCAGATAAGCGTCGTGAGGAGAGTCAGGCCCAAGGCGAAGAATAAAACGGGCGGATTGAGCCCGAGCCCTGTTTCACCTCCGATATGCCCGCCTGCCGCGACGTCTCCCATGCGAGGAACAATTGCCGGGATAAATTTCGTGCCGAACCATGCAAAGAGACAACCCACAGTGCAAGCGGCCATCGCCAACACGGAGCTTTCGGCCAAGAGTTGGCGAACCAGGCGGCCGCGAGTAGCGCCCAAGGCCGAACGGACGGCCATCTCTTTTTCTCGCACGGTCGCGCGGGCCAACAGCAGATTCGCTACATTGCTGCAAGCGATAAGGAGCAGCATCGCGACTGCCGCGAGCATGTCATAGAGCAAGTGCTTTACATCGGCTGTGACGAGCGTCCAACCCTTCGGTGGTTTCATGAAGTAGTCAGCTGCCGACAGGACTCGCGCCGTGAAGTGCTTTGGAAAATCGTCGGGATGAAGAAGGGCCAGGCGTTTCACGATTACTTCGAGGTCCGCTGAAGCGGTCTCTATTGTTACGCCGGGCTTTAGGCGGGCCAATACCTCGGCCGGAAATTCTCCGTCGGCACGCGGTGTATCGCGTGAGCGGGCGATCGGAATCCAGACTTGGGTTTGCGAACCATAGGCCTGGAAGCGAGCGGGCATGATGCCCACCAGCGTCCGCGGTTCGCCATCGATAGTGAGTGTCTTGCCGAGGATTTTCGGGTCTGCACGGAAAACGCCATTCCATGTTTTATAGCTCATCACGAAAACGGGGGGAGCTCCCGGTTTTCCATCCTCAGGAGCGATGCCGCGTCCAAGTAGCGGGGGCACGCCATAAAAATCAAAGGCATCGGAAGTAACACGAGCATCATAGAACTGGTACATCTGCGAGCCGTCGTTGGCGAGTACGATCCCACCGGCTGTGATGTAGCCGGTAATGTTTTCGAAAACTTGATTTTGCTCGCGGATAACATCCAGATCCGCCTGACGAAGGGTTAGAGATTCCACGCTGCTGTCAGCTTGGCCTGTGTTTTCCGTGTTCTGAATCACCGGAACAACCAAGCGGTTCGCGTCTTTTGCCGCAAATGCATTAAAAAATAAATTGTAGAAAATGCTGAAGACTATCGTGGAGGCGCCGATGCCGAGGGCCAGGGCGAAAATGGCGATCGTGGCGAAGCGGCGGTCTTTGCGAAGATTGCGGATGGCGTAGCGCAAATCCATAAATAAAGTTTCTAGAAAATTTCCGCGGCGGGATTCGCGGGTCTGCTGCTTGATGGGTTCGAGGCCGCCGAAATCGAGTTTGGCGCGTCGGCGGGATTCTTCGGGGGAGATGCCAGCGGCAATGTAATCGGAGATTTGGTGTTCGAGGTGGAAGCGGAGCTCGGCGTCGAGTTGTTTTTCGGCTTGGTTTTTGTGGAAGAGGCGGGTTAGCCAGTGCACGGTACCTGCTCCGGATGTGGCCTGGGAAGCG
>DATEWL010000376.1:0-4736 GCA_035258025.1 Candidatus Acidiferrum sp.
ACATTTCACGGCCGCGTCTCGCGTATCAATCCGGCCGTCGCGCAGGATTCGCGAACCTTTGAAGCCGAAGCGCTTCTCGCCAACGGCGACGGCCGCCTGAAGCCCGGCTTTTTCGTGCAGGCTTCCATCCCCAGCGAGAAGGAAGAAAAGACCATTTTTCTTCCGGAAGGCGCAGTGAATTACCGCTACGGCGTCTACAAAGTTTTTCTTCTGAACGGCAATCGCGTTTCCGAGCACCAAATCCGCCCTGCGGGCCAGACAGAAGACCAGCGCGGCAAGCGCTTTGAAGTGGCCGAAGGTTTGAAGCCCGGCGATCGCGTCGCGGTAGCCATTTCCGGTGATTTGCATGACGGTGCCACCGTTCAAGAACAAGCCGAAGGGAACACTCCGGCGCTTAAGTAATTTCGCCGGAAGATCACTCAAACACGCCGATGAAGCTAGCCGAAACCTGCGTAAAGTATCCCGTCTTCACCGTGATGCTGATCGCTTTTCTTGTGACGCTGGGCGCGTTCTCCTATCGCGGCCTCGCTGTAGACCTTTTTCCTAAGGCCGATCCCGCCACAGTCAACGTCGAAGTCCAGTTACCTGGCGCGACTCCCGAAGAAGTCGTCACTGGCGTTGTCCTGCCTCTCGAGGACGCTATTTCGTCGGTAAGCGGCATTGACGAAATCACTGTCTACTCCAGCGAAGGTTTTGCTGACATCACCTGCACCTTCGTCCTCGAACGCGACATCGATGGCGCCGCGCAAGACATTCGCGAAAAAGTAGCCGCCGCGGTAAATCGCCTCCCGCGCGACACGCTGCCTCCCGTCATCACCAAGCAAGATCCGCAATCCGACCCGATTCTCACGCTGCTAGTCAGCGGCCCCATCAGCCGCCGCGAACTAACGGAAATCGCCGACAAACAAATCCGCCGCGCGATCCAAACCGTCGATGGCGTTGGCAGCGTGGAGCTCAACGGCGGCCAAGCGCGCCAAATCCGCGTCCTACTCGACGCCCAAAACCTCACCGCGCACAATTTCACGGTCCTCGACGTCCGCGACGCTCTCCAGCGCGAAAACATCGAAGCTCCCGGCGGCCGCATGATCACTGGCCCGCAGGAACTCGGCCTTCGTACTCTCGGCCGCGTCACTTCCGCGGAGCAGTTCGGCGAAATCGTCATCGGCACGCGCGGCGGAGCGCAAGTTCGCGTCCGCGACGTCGCCCAAGTAGAAGACGGCGCGCAAGAGCTGCGCACCTGGTCCGCTCTCTATCGCAAAGGCGCTCCCGGCGAGGACGTCGTCAGCATTCAAGTCCTGCGGCAGTCCGGCACCAACACCGTCCAAGTCGCCGACAACGTGAAAGCCAAGCTCGACGAACTCCGTGCCCAACTCCCTCCCGGCGTCCAGCTTCTCGTCATTCACGATATCTCGGACTTCATCAAAGCGTCGGTCCACTCGCTCCTCGAACACCTGATCCTTGGCAGCATTTTCGCCAGCGCAATCGTTTTTCTTTTCATGCGCAACTGGCGCGCCGTCCTCATCGCCGCCGTCGCCATCCCTGCCAGCATCATCGCCACGTTCACGCTTATGCGAGGCATGGACTTTTCCCTCAACAACATGACCCTCCTCGCGCTCACCCTCGCCGTCGGCATCGTCATCGATGACGCCATCATCGTCCTCGAAAACATTTTTCGTTTCATGGAAGAAAAAGGCGAAGACCGCAAAAACGCCGCCATCAAAGCCACGCAAGAAATCGGCCTCGCGGTTATGGCCACCACGCTTTCGCTCGTCATCATCTTCCTGCCCATCGCCTTCATGAACGGCTATGCGCGCAAATATGTGAATTCGTTTGGCTGGACCATGGCCATGGCGATTCTCGTTTCTCTACTCGTTGCCTTCACCCTGACGCCCATGATGTCCTCGCGTCTCCTCAAGGTCAGCGAAAAAGAGAAAAAAGCCCACGCCACCGGAATCCTCCATTGGGTCGAGCAATCCTATTTAAAACTATTGCAATGGTCGCTGGCTCATCGCTGGGTCATCATTCTCATTTGCGTCGGAACTTTCCTCTCGACTTTCGGCCTCTATCATTTGGTTGGCCGCGATTGGATCCCCTCAGACGATCAATCCGAGTTGATCAGTTCCTTCACGCTTCCCGAAGGCACAGCTCTTTCGAAAACCACCGATCGCGCGGCTGAGATCGCTCAACGCGTCGTTGCCCTCCCCGAAGTCGCCTTCGTGCAATCCTTCACCCACGGCCCCACAAACCACGCGCATCTCTTCATCGGCCTGGTCCCGCGAAGGGAAAGAAAACGCAGCCACGAGCAGCTCGCCACCGAAATCCGCGGCTTCCTCGCCAGCTATCGCAACATGGTTTCGAACGTCCGCCTCCCCTCCGTCTTTGGCGGCGAAACTTACTTTCCCATAGGCGCGGTCATCCGCGGCCCCGAGCTCAACAAGCTCGCCGACGTCAGCAAGCAGGTCGCCGACCTGATGCATCAATATCCCGACCTCGTCGACGTCAACCCCAGCCTCAACCTCAACACTCCCGAGCTCCAGGTCAAAGTCGACCGCCAGCGTGCCGCCGACATCGGCGTCCGCATGACCGACGTCAGCGACGCCGTCCGCCTGTTCTATTCCGGCGAAGACGAAATCACCCGCTTCAAAGAAGGCTCTGAGCAATACCCAGTCATCATGCAGTTGCTCGAGCAGCAGCGCGACAATCCCGACGTCCTCGCGCAAATGATGGTGCCCTCTACAAAGCTAGGCCAGGTGCGCCTGGAAAACGTCGCGAGCATAGTGCGCGGCGCCGGCCCCGCCACGCTCTGGCGTTACAACCGCGAATTCGAAGTCACCGTCTACGCCAACGTTGCCAGCGGCTATCCCCTCGACCTCGCCGCCGCCCACACTGTCCAATCCATCAAAGAAATCGGCCTCCCCGCCGGCTATTCTTACCGCTTCACCGGCCAAGTTAAAGTCCTCGAAGAAACCACCTGGAATCTTTTGCTCGCCATGCTGCTCGCCTCCATCTTCATGTACATGGTCCTCGCCGCCCAATTCGAAAGCTTCTCCCACCCCTTCATCATCATGCTCACGCTCCCGCTGAGCATCCCCTTCGCGCTGCTCTCCCTCTGGATCACAGGCCGCGCCCTAAGCCTCTGGAGCGCCCTCGGCATGTTCCTGTTGTTGGGAATCGTAAAGAAAAACGGCATCCTTCAGGTCGACTACACCAACCGCCTTCGCGCCACCGGCATGCCCGTCCGCGAAGCCATCCTCGAAGCCAACCGCGTCCGCCTCCGCCCCATCCTCATGACCACGCTCTCCATCGTCGCCGGCCTAATCCCCGTAGCCATCGGCATAGGCGCCGGCTCCGAACAACGCGCGTCCATCGCCGTCACCATCATCGGCGGCCAAACCCTCTGCCTCCTCCTAACTCTCCTTGTCGTCCCGGTCGCCTACTCATATCTCGCCGAATTCGAAACCGTGCCCTGGGCCACCGCCGCCCGCCGCCTTTTCACTCGCACGCGCCACCCGGTCGGCAACTCCTCCGCCGACTAAACTCTTTTTCTTCCCGGATGCTGGTCGCCATCTTGCAAAGTGTGAGGGTGGAACAACCTTAGTCTTGAGGCGGTTCTGGGGAAAGTCTTTGGGGTTTAGCGTCACGATAAAATCAGCTTCACCCTCCTTCGCGCAGATGCAGAAAGCGTCGTCTTTCGGATCGGGTGAGATTTCAACAGAAGAACGAACGTCTACTTCCTCGGCTCTCTCACGAATCAGGTTTATCACGCTTCCGATAAGCCCCGGACGCACCCCCAATCTTCCTAAGACCTCTTTGTACTCTTCGAGAATCTCTTCCGTCACGAGCCAGAGAAAATTGTTTTCTTCGGCCCACCGGTAGAGCAATGCAGAGCTGGCGTTCTTGTTGCGGACGTAGGGTTCTCGGAATCCTGAGATTCCCGAAAGCAGCACGCTGGTGTCGATGACCACGCAGGGTTTGCGTCTCTTAGCCTTCGGCCGCAACGGTGATCTCCGGCGCTCGTCGTCTCTTTCCGCGATAGGAGCGCACCGTCCGCAAGATTTCTTCCTCGGAGATTTCGCCCATGTCTTTCGCCGCTTCGGTCAGCGACTCGAGAAATTCCTTTTTCCAGCCGCGGCGTTTGCGGCCTCGGGGCAAATCTCGATATAGTTCAGTTCTACTGAGCTGCTCTTGAAGTTGCTTTCCAAGAGCCCGAAAGGGCACTCCAACCTTGACGGGATCCTCGTCGTTTGAGAGCTGGCACTTAAAAACGATGTACTTCGGATTCTCCGATTTGAAATCCTTTTCGGAGGCGAGGAATGCATTCATGAGTTTCGACAGAAGGCTCGTGCGTGTACCCAAAGACTCTTTCAGGCAAAAGGCCACCTTTGCGAGAAGCAGCGTATCCGCATCAAAGTAGTAGGTTCCCTCCGTCCGCTCTGGCCGCACCACGCCGAATTGAACAAGATTTTGCAAATCTTTCGCCTGCATCTGCAAAACGGCGCTTGCCTGCTTTAGTTTCAGCCTCGGGTTGGGCATCTCTCCTCCACTTACAATCTAAATATTAGATTGTAATGTCGGGAGTGTCAAGGAACCATCGGATGCTGTTTTCACGTATGAACTAGCTGATGCACCCGTCGCACACGGATCTGCTTCTCGCGCTTGCGCGCCTGCGCAATGTCGTAGGAGGCCTGCATCCGCATCAGCGTATCCATCTTCACGCCAAACGCTTTTTCGATACG
>DATEWL010000377.1:0-4998 GCA_035258025.1 Candidatus Acidiferrum sp.
CGCAAGCCAGTGGCTGCTTTGCGGCGCACTGGATTGTCCGCCGCGCAGGCGGGGCGCGAACTCGAAGAACTGAACCGCGTCGGCATCGCGCTATCTGAAACCCATGACGTCGAGCGCTTACTAACCCTGATCCTTTCGAAGGCTCGCGAAATCACCGGCGCTGACGCGGGATCTCTCTATTTGGCAGAGCAAGCCAGCGGCATCGCGAACGGTTCTGCGCCTAACACGGTAAACGCCGTGGAAAAGACGCGGCAGCTCCGCTTTCGGCTGACGCAAAACGACAGCGTACAGTTTCCTTACACCGAACACACGCTTCCGCTTACGGAATCCTCGATGGCAGGCTACTGCGCGGTCCACGGCGAAGTCATCGAGCTTGCGGACGCCTACCGTATTCCCAAATCGCGGCCCTTCCGGTTCAATTCTTCTTTCGACGAGCAAGCCGGATACCGCACGCGCTCTCTGATCACTCTGCCCATGAAAAACGGTAAGGGCGAGGTCCTCGGCGTGCTCCAGTTGATCAACTGTAAGCGAAACCCCAAAGCGCGGCTGACAAATGCGAATGCCGTCCATCGCCATGTCCATCCCTTTCCTGAGCGCGCCGTACGTCTTGGGTTGTCTCTTGCCTCGCAAGCCGCTGTGGCGTTCGAGAACTCGCAGCTCTACCGCGATATCGAAAGTCTTTTTGACGGCTTCGTGAACGCCGCGGTGAAAGCCATCGAGCAGCGCGACCCAACTACCTCCGGCCACTCTCAGCGCGTTTGCAATATGACCATGGCGCTCGCTGAAGCCGTTGATCGCGAGCCGCAGGGACCCTACGCCGATTTGCGTTTTTCGCGCGAACAGATGAAGGAGCTGCGTTATGCCACGCTGCTCCACGATTTCGGCAAAGTAGGAGTCCGCGAAGAAGTTCTCGTTAAAGCCAAAAAACTTTACCCGCTTCAGTTTTCCCGCTTGCTGGATCGCTTTGACTACATCCGGCGGGACATCGAAGCGCGCGTCGCCGAACAAAAGGTTGAGCTCCTGCTCGGACATTTTCGTAAGGAGGCGGAAGCGCGTGTTCGTATGAAGTTGCTCGACGGCGAGGCCAGCCGTCTACTTGCTGAATTGGACCACTATGTGGAATTCATCACACGGGCGAACGAACCAACCATCTTGCCATCAAGCGAGTTCGAATTGCTCGCGGAAATTTCCCAGAAGACCTACCGCGACCTGCGCGGAGCCGAGCGTCCTTACCTTACCTCCGAGGAAGTCCGATATCTCTCGATACCGCGCGGCAGCCTCGATACGACCGAGCGGCACCAAATCGAATCGCATGTCACGCACAGTTTTAATTTCCTGGCGCAGATTCCCTGGACACCCGAATACCGCGGCATTCCAGAAATTGCCCGCGCCCACCACGAAAAACTCAACGGCAAAGGCTATCCGAATAGCCTCACAGCCGCCGAGATTCCCGTGCAAGCCAAGATGATGACCATCTGCGACATTTTTGACGCGCTCTCCGCGTCCGACCGTCCTTATAAGCGAGCTGTCCCGACCGACCGCGCGCTGGAGATCCTCAAGCTGTGCGTCCGCGACGAGGAAATAGATCCCGAGTTGTTCCGTCTTTTCCTCGATGCCCAGGTTTACCGGCTCGTCTCAAAAGCCGCGCAGTAGACGCCGGACGTCACCGTCACGATTACCGATTGGCATGTCTGACCGGGTTAGATTTCTCAGAATGCTGTTGGTTCTTCTAAAATGAATGCCGGGCAGGATATGTGGATCTATCTTCTTGGGCCGTTTCTTTCGCTGCTTCCCCAGCGCTGGCGCAAAGCGCTGCCGTTTTACCAAGCCGTGCACTGGCGTTCCGCTGCCATCGTCAGCGGACTGGCAGAATCCGTCGTCGCCCTCGCCCTGCTTATGTACTGGTATTCGTACTCCGTGGTGACCTGGGTTTCTCGCGGGCTGGATACCGCGCTCAGCAAAAGTGCACCAACCGGAATCACCGATCACGACATTGGGTTTGCCGCGCTCGTGATTTGGGCCACCCACCCGCTGACCTGGCTCATCGCGTTTGTTGGTATCGAGGGCATGGCGCGCATGTGCGCTGCATTTACGGACAGCGTTCTTGGGGTTTTCCCCCTCTATTTGGTGGAGAAAATCTACTCAAAGATTTTTCGCAGCGGAGTGCTTGAGCCCGCGGGAGCTGTAAAGTTTTCGCAGAGCCACGTCTCCTCCTACGTGGGCACGGTGAAGGAAAGAGTCTTATCGGCCAGGCTATCGAAGGTTCCCGATGAGCTCCGCGTTGCAAAAGAAGCCGCGGAAGAGATTCTTGAAATTCGCGCTTGGCGTGCCAAACCGGACTGGACTCCTCCCCGCGTGGTTCGGTATGAAGACCGTTACTACCGGCTGGAAGACTGCGCTCGAATTTCTGGGCCGCGCCCGTTCGTTTACAAATTGCGGCGATTGGCGGCTGGCGTTCCCGGGCGTACCGTTCTCATTTATTCTCCGGAAGAGGCGCCCATCCTGGCCGACCGCTGAGCCGGCGGGCCCGTGCTAACCGCCCGCTCCGTAGATGAAAGTTCCCCGCCTTCCTTAGCACAACGCCTCTCGACTACAATCACACCATGCTTTTTCGCCGTCCGACGCCCCTGCCCGTTCTGCGAACCCTTTGCCTTGTGGCGGCGTTCCTTTCGCTTTGTTTCTCGGCGTCCGCACAAAAATCCCCGCCCTCGTCATCCGGACGAGTTCTGCTGCTGCCGCGAACCATCATCTCCGGCGAACGAGCAACTCTCGCAGTGCTTGACGCGAACGGTCGCCTGACTCCCCACGCCGCTGTTGTTTTTTCCAATGGCGATCGTTTGATCACCGACGCAACGGGGCGTGCGCTGTTTGTCGCTCCGCTCAACCCTGGCGTCATTCGCGGGTCAATCGCTGGCCGTGAAGGGCACATTCCCGTGACGATTTTGTCTCCGGAGGAGACCGCTGCGACCGCTATTCAGGTCACGTCGGTGCCCAAAATCGCTTCACTCGCCGACCGATTCGAGATCACCGGCCGCGGTTTTTGCGGAGACGCCGACGCGAACCAGATCACCATTTCGGGCGACCCTGCCTTCGTACTTGCGTCCTCTCCGACTTCGCTTGTGGTTCTGCCCCCGGCGGATTTGCAGCCCGGCCGTGCGTCCGTCGACATTTCCTGTACAAAACGAAACGGGCCTCCTCTCGAAATTGTCTTTGTGGCGCTCACTCTGGAAGCCGACTCTTCGCCGCTCGCGCCGGGTGTACACCGCCAACTCACTGTCCGCGTCCGCGGCACAAGAGACAAAATCACCCTAGAGGCCAAGAATCTCGCCCCAGACATCGCCGAACTCCAAGGCGGCAATCCTCTGCAAGCTTTCAGCTCTGGCGGCTGGGAAAACCTGGCCCACTTCGAAGTCGTCGGCCGCAAACGCGGCAGTTTTATGATTTCGATCCGCTTGCTGACTTCCACGCCGCGCCCCCACCACTGAGTCCCGCATAATATTGCGAAGAAGCGATTTGGAGTGTGGCAGCCCTGTCGCATTTCTCAGCTCCTGGCACGGCTCTATTTTTGGAGAGGCCCGATAGGATCTCGGTCGCAAAGTTAGCCCGCAATTCCCAGCGCTTTGATTCTCAATGTAATGGTAAGCGGCTACGCCTTGCTTTTCGTGCTGGTCTCTACGGAAAGCGCCAAAGTCCCCTGTCCATTATCAAGAATCGCATCCGGCGGGCCATTCCCGATCAAAGAATCCATCGTGCTCTGCGTTTTTTCCAGCTTCTTGTCCGCGTCGCTATAGGTCTGTTGCGCGTTCTTCAAATGTGTCCCGAGCTTTTCAAACACCTCAGTGAAAGACGCGATGTTCTTCTGAATCCCCGAGAGCCCCGCAGAAATGCGCATGGCGTTCTCCTCGATCTGCATTCCCCGCAAACCCAGATGAATCACGCACAGATGTGCGTACAGCGTGTTCGGCGAGACGGCAACAATGCACTTCCCTCGGCAGTAAGAGTCCAAGGCCTCGCCCTTGCTGTCTTGCGTCATGAGCATCTCGTAATACACGTTTTCCGACGGCACAAACATCAGCGCAAGGTCCAATGTGCCTTCGTTCGGCACAATGTATTTCCTCGCGATGGAATCCGCGTGCCCCTTGACGGCCGTCGCAAAAGCCCTCTTTGCCTCTGCGCCCTCCGCTTCGATTCGTCGAAATGCATCCAGAGGAAATTTCGAATCGACCGCAACAAGTTTCCTGTCCCGCAAAAAAATGACCGCGTCCGCACACTCGCCGCTCGAGAAACGGTACTGCATCGCGTACTGCGAGGGCGGCAACGAATCTTCCAGTAAACGCTCCAGCGTCACTTCGCCAAGCAGCCCGCGAGTCTTCGCTCCGCCAAGAATCCCCTCAAGCGATTTTGTCGCGGAAGAAATGCCGCGTCCTAACTCTTGGAATTCGCCTAATTGCTTCTGTATGTGGCCAATCTGCTCCCGCGTATTTTTAAGTTCGTTAGCAATCGCCGTTTGCCCCTGCGTCGCAATTTGCGCGGAGTTGGAAACGCCGTCCTGCAGCGCCTTGGTCACGCTCTCCAGCCGCTGCGAAACACTCTGACCAATCGTGGCCATCTGCCCCGTACTCAGCGCCTGCGCCGTCCCAATCGTCTGCAAATCCCGCCGCAGCTCATTCAACTGGGCTTCCAGCAGCGCGCCCTTCTTCTCTTCCTGGGAAGTTTGCAGCACCAGCCAAAGCACCAGCCCAGCCACCGCGATCACAACCCCGATGAGTACTACGTTCATTCTTTCTCCAGTCCATCTTCGGGAAACGGTCTCCTTACTTTACCCGGAGTTGTGTGCGGCGGAAAGCTCCCGCCAAAACAAAAAGGGCCTCGCCTTCGCGAAGCCCTTCTGGCAGTTGGTTCTTAATCCGCTTGACTATGCCACCCGAGCGGCGCTGTTCCTACCAACTCATCTTCAGCGCAAACTGCAACTGCCGCGCCGAGTACGCCGCCGACGGC
>DATEWL010000378.1:0-3207 GCA_035258025.1 Candidatus Acidiferrum sp.
TCAGATAGAAACCGCCAGTCGGGTGCTGATTTTTTTCTGTAGGCAGGAAATTGCACCACCAGTTGTCCCCAAAATTATCGATGGAATTGAAGTGAGCATCGTTGGTGCTATAGAACCAGCCGCGGCCGGGGCTGGCGCTGACGAAGGGCCGGAAGCCTGGGTTGCGGAGAATGGCAAAGACGGCTGCGGCTTCACCCGCTGCCGCGTCCGAAGTCTTTGCGTATTCGGCGAGATCGTCTCTTAGTTCCGGAACCAATTCAGTGACGACGGGCGTCATCTCGCGGGCGATGGCGTCGTTTTTCAGGAGGATGGCGCGAGTCCAGGCGGCGACCGCGATGTCGCTACGAAGCGCGGGTGGGAGAACGGTCGATTTGGCAGCGTCGGCGAGAAGGCGAAGCGGGAGTTTTTCGGTGAGAACGACGCTCGCGTCGGAGTCGAAATGAGGGCGAGTGGCCGCGTATTCGGGAGTGCCCGGGTCGTAGTCGGATTTGCCGGCGGGAATGGGAGCGGCGCCAGTGGCGTCGGTCGAGAGGCGCGTCGCGAATTGGAGGAATTCAGCGAGATTTGAAGCGAGCTTCATACGGAGCGCAAGGAATTCGTTTCTTGCAGAGATGGGCATGGAGTTTCGCTGCTGGGCAAGCAACTGGTCGAGATCGCGGCGGGTTGCGTCGACATTTCCAGATTGCTCGAGGAGGCGGAGGCGATGAAAGGTGAGAGTGAGATAAGCCGGCGAGTCAGGGCCGACTTTGGAAACGGCGGCGAGGAGCGCTGGCAGAGCAGATTCTTTCGCGTCCGCTTGTGAAAGGGCCGCGACGAGCCAGGGCAGCGACTTCGTTTCATTCCAGCGCTGCAAGGAATGGTCGTAGCATTCACCGCAGGAATGGCTGAAGGTGAAGATCCAGTCGGTCATGTCGCCGCCGGCAAGGCGCGAGGATTCGTCGACGGTGACGCCTTTTTGCGCAGGTTTTCCTTCGGAAGCTGGAGCAATGGTGACCGTTTTTGTGAGCACGGGATGATCGAGGAGCCAGAGATAATCGGTCAAGTCCTGATTGAACGATTTCGTAGGAGCGCCGCTTTGGAGAGAAGCTTCCAGTTCGTGAAGGCGATCCTGACGGTGGAGGCGGATGCGGACGAAACCGAGGAGCCGCTCGGCGGCGGCGTGAGAGTCGGAGAGATTCTTGTCGGCGATGATCGCGCGCAACTGCGATTCTGCTTGCGACAAGGCATCCACGTCATACTCGGAGTCATTCGCCTCGAGAGTTCCCTTGCGGACGAGAACGCGCGCGCGGAGGTAGGGTGCGATTTTTTGGTAGGGGGATGAGGAATCTTTGGCGATGCCCTCGAAGGCTTTTTGAGCGGCCTCGAAGTCGCCAGCATAGAAGAGAGCGGCAGCGATTTGGTAGGCGCGGTCAGCGCGAATAATGCCGGGATCATCGGGATGAGAAGCGGCGGGAATGACGGCAGGCTTGGGTTTGGGCGGATAGCTGATGTCGGCGGAGCAGTTTTCAAAAACTTGATCCTGCGCAGCGATCCATTCTTTGACGACGGCGCTCTGGGCGCCGAATTGTGCTGCGCGACTTTGGAGCGTGTGGGCCGCGTTCTCGAAAGCGCCGCTCAGACAGTTGTAGTAGAAGACGTACCGCTCATCTCGCATGTTCTCGCGAGTGACTCCGACGGGATCGAAAGTTCTGGGTGAATTCTTGGGCTTTTCGCCGAGCAGGTTGGCACGGGTCGATTCCCACGTTGCGATCCAATTCTCCGGTTTGGCGGGACTTTGCGACGGCGATGCATTTTGGGGCGATGAAGAAGTTGACTGAAATCCTAGCGAAGCCAACTCTGCCGCATTGAACGGCTTGGCGCTGAGATTGCGATAAGCCTCGAAGAGATAGACGTGATAGTAGCCGCGCTGGAGAATGCCGAGTTTGCCGTCGGCATAGCTGGCATCGCGAGCGTCGGGCGTGTTGAAATCGATGTATGTGGGAGCAGTGAAGTCCGGGCCGCAGGCGAAGGTGAGCGGCGGAGGCAGGACGAGCAAGAGAGCAAGAAAGATTGCGGCGAAGATGCGGGCAATGCGGCTAATCATGGTTGCAACTCCTGAATAATGTTTTGGGCGGCGGATGGGGTCCAAGCGCGCGGAGCGAAAATGTAGATTCGCTTTGCGCGCGGGTCGAAAGTTGCGGAGGAGGATTTGGCGGTTAGCAAGTCGTGCGAGAGAGGTTCGTCCGTGGAGAGGCCGAGGCTGCCGCGGCAGGCGGCGACGGGAAAATCGTCGTTGGAGTGAAGAAATTTTGCGACGTTGGCAGCGTCAGGTCCCATGCGGAAAAGCATGGGGACGGCTTCGTCGATGGTTCCGGGAGGAAGTTTGGAAAGCCAGGGATCGCCGATGCACCATGAGGCGAGGGCCGTAATGGAGAGCGGCATAGAAGGCGGAAGTTTGCCGCGGACGTCCTGGAGGAGAGAGGCGTAGAAAGAGTGGGCGCTGGTAGGTGCGTCGAAATCGATTTGGATGGCAGCAACGCCCGTTATGGATTGCAGATCGGCGATTTCTGTGGCGAGGAGAGCGCGTTGCGCGTCGGAAAATGTCCGAAATAATAAAGGAGTGGCTGACTGGTTTTGTTGGAGAGCATAGGAAGTGTGAGGAGCGGACGGGGTTTCGATGCGGACGACGGCGATAAGCGGCGTGCCGGTGGTGATGCGGAGAGGTTGAAGACGAGGGCGCACGACGAAAGAAGGGGATGAGTCGGCGGAGGAATTTGTGGGGGGAGTCTCAAGAAGAATTGTTTTCGCGAGGAAGGCCACGGCGGCCCGATCCGGTAGGAGAAAGCGCAGATCTTCGGAGCGTTCCCAGGCCCAGAAGGTTACGTTTGGTAACGAGGCGGCCCGTTCACTTGCAAAGGCTGGCCGCGCTGGTTGAGGGCGCCAATGGAAGACGCGGCGGGCGAACTCGTGGGCGGGTCGGGGATGGAGAAAGACGACGGTTGCCGCACAGACTACGAGCAACACTAGAATTGCTCCGGAGACTTTCGCCGTTCGGGTCACGGGAGACTCGGAGGGCAGCTGAAAGGCCAACTTTTTCCTATTGATTTTAAAAGGCTTAGACGGGCGGGGGGAGAGGACTTGCGTTTATTTTGCGACGGCGTGTTTTCGGAAGCACACGCGCGACAGTGGCGGCTTGATACAAAGAACGAGGGGTTTGAACGATAAATC
>DATEWL010000379.1:0-7729 GCA_035258025.1 Candidatus Acidiferrum sp.
TTTCCTTGGTTTGTTCCACACCGCCAAGTTTCATAATGGCCTCCCGCCGAGCGTCAGCCGAAGACATTCCTGCGCGCACGTTGTCCTCTATGTGCAGCTGAAGATGGCTTTCCATCTCCTCGGCAAGCTCGCGCTCGCGGGGTTCTTTGTGGAAGAGTCCCCCAAGCCGGACGAACAAAGCGCGCAGCCATCTCATCGCTAAACAGCTCCTCCAAAATTTCCGAGCTACTCTCGAAAAGCAAAAATTTCCAAACTTCAGCACCAGATCGTTGCGGCTATTCGTATCGCAAAGCCACGAGCGGATCGACACGCGATGCACGACGAGCCGGAACGTAGCAAGCGAGCATGGCGACGCCGGTGATCAAAATCGGGACCGATAAAAGAATCCATCCGCCAGAAATGTGATAATCCTGAAAAAGGCTGCCGAATGCTTTTGGAAGAGGTAACGCGCAAGTTAGTCCGACAGCCACGCCGATCAGTGCGAGCTTCAGCCCATCCATAATCACCAGGCGCAGAATGCTTTGTTTTCCAGCACCAAGCGCCACCCGGATGCCGATCTCCTGCCTGCGTTGTCCCACGGTGTAGGCGACTAGGCCATAAATCCCGATGCCGGAGAGCGCCAGTGCCAAAACGGCAAAGGTCCCCATCAGCTTTCCCATAATCTTGTCGCCGGCCACTTCGTTGGCGAGGATCTCTGGAAGGCTCATCAGTTCGCCGATCGGCTGGTCGCGATCAATCGACCAAACTGCTTCCCGCAAACCAGGGGCCAGCGAGTTCGCGTCGCTGTTACCGCGTACCATGACGGCGGCCTCGGCCATCGGATGCTGCTCGAAAGGCTCGTAAATCTCCGGATCATCAATGGAGCGAAGCGGCCAGCCTTTCACGTTCTGGACAACGCCAACAATGGTGCGCCATGGGTTTGTAGCGGCGTCCGCCGAATCAATGCGAATCTGGCTTCCGAGGGCGTCTCCGTGCGGGAAGAACTGCTCCGCGAGTTTTTGGCTCACCAGCGCCACCAACGGAGCATGCGCGTCATCGCTCGCGGAAAAATCACGTCCGGCGATGATCGTCGTCCCGTTAGCCTCAAAGTAGTGCGTGCTCACGACGCAATAGCGTGCGTGCGCCAGTTCGCCTGCAGGCAGATTTTCCTGGCCACGAAGGCGAAAAGGAATCTCTTCGGGTCCCGCGCCTGGAAGAACCGAGGTGATGGCAGCGGATTTGGCGCCAGGGATTGAGGAAAGACGGCTGACGAGTTCACGGTAAAACTGGATTTGTGAGGAAGCCTCTTTATAGCGGGATTCGGGGAGAGTGATTTGTGCCGTCAGGATCCGCTGGGGATCGAATCCCATGTTTCTTCGCATCCCCTCAACAATTCCTTGAATAAGGATACCGGCTCCGCTTAATAGCACGACAGCAAGGGCCACCTCACCGGCGACCAGAACGCTGCGCAAACGGTTCTTCTTTTTGTTCGAGGCAACCGTTGCGCTTTCATTTTTCAGCGTCGCAAATATTTCTACCGACATGGCTTTTAGCGCGGGAGCGAGACCGAAGAGAACGGCCGAGAACAGCGCGATTGCCGTCGTGAAGCTCACCACTCGCCAGTCGATCTTGAGCTCGAGCAGCTTGACTGCGTCATTGAAAGACAATGCGGCTTGCATCACACGCTCTCCCGCAAGCGTAAAAGCGAGACCAGCGCCAGCGCCCAGCGCGGCGATGAGCAGAGCTTCGGTCATCAATTGGCGCACCAGGCGCGTTCTTCCCGCCCCAATTGCGATGCGCACGGCCATTTCTTTACTTCGGCCAGTCGCGCGCGCCAGCATAAGCCCCGAAATATTCGCGCAGGCAATAAGCAGTACCAGTCCGACGGCGGACAGCAAAAGAATAAAGGCGGGCCCGGCATTAAAATCGCGAATCATGTACTCCTGCAGCGAAAGTGTGTTCGCTCCCCAGCCGTTATCTGTGTCCGGGAAATTCTTTGCCGCAAGAGCACCCAGAGTCCTGACGTTCGCCTGCGCTGTCTCCAAGGTCACTCCGGGCTTGATCCTGCCGAACAGATACAGGTCGCGTTCCTGCCTGGACGCCGCGCTCTGCTGAGATTCGTTCAAGATCAACGGTATCCACACTTCTCCCTGAAACGACATCAAGCGGAACTGGAACGGCATCACTCCAATCACGGTGTATTGCTCGTTGTTCAACCGGATGGCTTTGCCCACAAGACTGGGATCCGATCCAAATTTCCTTTCCCACAAGCGGTGGCTCAGAACCACGACATGGTTATATCCTTCGTGATCTTCACCGGCCGCGAAAGTTCGCCCTAACTCGGGAGAGGCGCCGAGCGCGGAAAAGTAATTAGCAGTTACCCGGACAGCGCTCACGCGCTCGGGATCACCACCCCCGGTCAAATTCAAACTGTTGTAGGGATTCGAGGCTGCTAATTCGGTGAACACCTGGTTTTCACGCTTCCAGGTGAAATAATTCGGAGCCGAGACGGGGCTCAGGCCGGACCCCCACATGTGGATCGGGTTCAACCCGTAGACCACTGCCAGCCGGTCTGGATCAGCGACCGGCGGCCGGGTGTAGAGGACCGCACTGACGAAGCTAAAAATCGTGGAGTTGGCCGCGATTCCAAGCGCCAGCGTTAGCACAGCCACCAGGGTGAATCCTGGGTTTTTCCGCAACATGCGCGCGCCGAACCGCATGTCCTGCAAGAAAACTTCCAGCAGCGGCAGCCCGCGGCGCTCGCGGTAATTTTCCTTGGTTTGTTCGATGCCGCCGAGTTTCATGAGTGCCTCCCGACGAGCTTGCACCGGCGACATGCCCGCCCGCAGATTGTCTTCGATGTGAAACTGGAGATGGCTTTCCATCTCGGCATCCAACTCCCGTTCGCGGCGCGGTCTGCCGAATAATCCGCCCAGCCGAGAGAACCACGCCCGCAGCCGCCTCATAGGACTCCTCCGCAATCCCGTTATCGATCAGGACCGCTCTTCACCCGGCGCAAGGAAACGCGCGAGGATCGCGGTTGTCTGTTCCCATTCGCGCTCTTCCTTACTCAATTGTTTCCGGCCCGCGCGCGTGAGTTTGTAATACTTCGCTTTGCGATTGTTGTCCGACACGCCCCATTCGGAGCTGATGTAGCCTTCTTGCTCGAGTTTCAGAAGCGCCGGGTACAAAGTTCCGTAATTCACCGCAAGTAGGTCCCCGCTGGTCTGTTCAATGCGCCGCGCTATGCCGTAGCCGTGCAACGGCCCTAACGCCTGCAGCGTCTTCAGCACCATCAGCGCCAGAGTGCCTTGCCACACATCCTTTTTTTCGCCTGCCTTATCGCCCATCGTTTTCCTCGGGCTCCTCTCGGTTCCTATGGGATGCCAATACCGAAGATGCCATAGGCCCTATGGGAAGGCAATAGAAGAAACGAAGCGGGCCTGCCGTTTGTTTCCCCTTTTTTTGGGATTTCTTTGAACCCCTTTTGAGCTGCCCCCTCTTGTTCTCGACTTCCATAAATCTTCGCCTTCCTTGACTCTGCCGTAACTTCTGACTAGCCTCTTGCGTCTACTGAACAGACTGTCGGGGGTTCGCGTCCTAGACGTGTCCCAAAAAGGAGCCTGCATGCGTTCTGTCCTCGCGCGCCGGTGCGTGTTCGCACTCGCGTTTGCTGTCACTCTTCTCGCGCTTCTCGCCGCCGCGCCTCAAACTTGCGCGCAGGGCGGCGAGCCGCAATACTTCGCCATTCGCGGCGCCAAAGTTGTTCCGGTATCCGGGCCGCCGCTGGAAAACGCCACCGTGGTGATGGCGCACGGCGTTATCACCGCTATCGGCAAAGACGTCGCCATTCCTCCGGACGCGTGGATCATTGAAGGCAAGGGCCTCACGGTTTATCCCGGGCTTTTTGATTCGTTCACTGATGTCGGCCTTCCGGCAGCCCCTGCCGCGCCCGCAGCTGTTGGCGCTGGAGAAGGAGGAGGTCGGCGGGCGGCTCCAACGGGGGAAATCTCGCGCGGACCTGAAGACCGTCCTGGCACCACGCCTTGGCGGAGCGCGGCCGATGAAGTTAGCCTAAGCGACAAGCGCATCGAAACCTGGCGCAATGGCGGCTTCACCACAGTAGTCTCCGCGCCCAGGGGCGGAATGTTTCCCGGGCAGGCCGCGGTTCTCGATCTGGCAGGCGACCGCGCCAGCGAGATGGTCGTCAAAACGCCAGTGGCGTTTCCCATTTCCTTGCAGCCCAGCGGCGGCTTTGGAAATTTCCCCGGCTCGCTGATGGGTGCTCTCGCGTATGTTCACCAGGTCTGGATTGACACGGATTGGAGCGCCGCAGCGCTGGCCATTTATGAAAAAAATCCCCGCGGAGTCGCGCGGCCACGCTACGACCGAACGGAAGTTGTGCTAGGCGAGGCGCTGGAGGACCACACATTAGTACTGATCCCCGCGAACAATTCCATTCAGTTGCGGCGCGCCCTTCAACTGGCAGATCGTTGGGATGTGGTGGGCGTTATCTACGGCGGGCAAATGGCCTATGAAGTTGCAGGCGAAATCGGTGCCAATAAAAGGAAAATGCCCGTGCTCGTCAATCTGAAGTGGCCGGAAGCGGAAAAAGACGCTGACCCCGACGAGCAACCGTCGCTCCGCACGCTGCGTTTCCGCGATAAAGCGCCTTCTTCCCCTACAGCGCTCGCCAAGGCCGGCGTTGCGTTCGCGTTTTACTCCGGCGGAATCACCGCCCCCAAGGACATCCTCAAGGCGGCGAAAAAATCGATCGATGCAGGGCTGGCGCCAGATGCTGCGCTACGTGCGATGACGCTCACCCCCGCGGAAATTTTCGGAGTCGCCGATAGGACGGGTTCCATCGAAACAGGAAAGATCGCAAATCTTGTCGTCGCCGATGGCGATCTTTTTGATGAGAAAACCAAAATCAAAATGGTTTTTGTGGATGGCAAAAGGTTCGAGACGCACGAACCCGAGAAGCCGAAGGATCCACCAAAAGGAAACATGACCGGCAAATGGAAACTCGCGTACACGACGCCCGAGGGACCGGAAGAATCCACTCTGGATCTGGAGATGGCCACCGACGGCACGCTCACTGGAACGACCACGAGCAAGCGCGGCACGGCCAGCATTATCAGCGGCTACGTTAGCGTCGACAAATTCAGCTTCACCATCAACATTCCGATCGAGGGAAACCCCACCGACGTAGTCTTCTCGGGCACCTTTGACGGCAGCACCGTGAAAGGCACCATTGATGTCTTGGGCTTTTCGATTGACTTCACGGGCACTAAGCCCACGGCGCAAGCCGCGGCAACTGCCTCTTTCGGCATCCCCAGTCGTACGAGCAATGAGTCATCTGTCGATGGGGGTGAACTGTGAGGATTCCATCCATGCTGGTTTACAATCGCTTGCCGGCCACGCTGGTTTGCGCGCTATGCTTCCTCGGGCTTCCTCTTTTGACTTGCGCGGCCACTCCGCCCGACGCCCCGCCGGTAATTCTGATCCAGAACGCTACCATCCTTACGGTTTCGCACGGCACCATCGAGCGCGGCTCCATCCTTATTAAGGATGGCAAAATCGCGGAAGTGGGGCCGTCGGTCAAGGCGCCGAAAGACGCCCAGGTCATCGATGCTGCAGGCCAGTGGGTTATCCCCGGCATCATCGATTGCCACTCCCACATTGCTGTTGACGGAAGCGTGAACGAAGGCAGCGTCTCCGTCTCTTCGATGGTAAATATTGCGGATGTCTTCAATCCCGATGACGTCGACATCTACCGCGATCTTGCCGGTGGGGTGACCATCGCAAACGTATTGCATGGTTCAGCAAACGCCATCGGCGGCCAAACGGTGGTCATCAAGCTGCGATGGGGCTTGCCCGCCTCGAAGCTTCCGTTCGAAGGCGCCGTCCCCGGCATCAAATTCGCGCTCGGCGAAAATCCCAAGCGCTCCAACTTCAGCATCCCTGGCTCGACCCCGCGTTATCCCACTACGCGCATGGGCGTCGAAGAGACGATCCGAACTGCGTTTGCCGAAGCGCGCGACTACAAGAAATCCTGGGAGGACTACGACAAGCGCGTCGCGGCCGGCGATAAAAACGCGATTCCGCCGCGCCGCGATCTTCGCCTCGATCCGCTAGTCGAAGTTCTTGACGGAAAGCGTTACGTCCATGCCCATTGCTACCGCGAAGACGAAATCCTCATGCTGCTTCGCGTGGCGAACGAATTTGGCTTCAAGGTTCGCACCCTTCAGCATGTGCTGGAAGGTTACAAGGTAGCCGACGAAATTGCGGCGGCTGGAACGGGTGCTTCCACGTTTTCCGATTGGTGGTCATATAAAGTCGAAGCCTACGATGCGATCCCCTACAACGCGGCAATCATGACGCGCCGCGGCGTGATCGTTTCCATCAATTCCGACGACGCAGAAGAAGCCACGCACCTCAATCAGGAAGCCGCGAAGACCATGAAGTACGGCGGCCTCACCCATGACGAAGCGCTCAAGCTCGTCACGATCAACCCCGCCATACAGCTCGGCATCGACAAGCGCGTCGGCTCGATCGACGTCGGCAAGGACGCCGACCTGGTCATTTATAACCACGATCCCCTCAGCGCCTACGCCGTCGTCCAGCAAACGCTGATCGATGGCCGTGTGTACTTCGACCGCAAGCGCGATATCGCCGATCGCGCAAACCTTGAAAAAGAAAAGAAAGCGCTGATGCAAAAGGAAAAGAAGGCCGGAGAGAAAAAGCCGGACGCAACGATTGAAATTGGCAAAAAGCCCGGCGCCAAACCAGACGAGAAAAAACCGGAAGAAAAAAAGCCTGAGGACAAGCCCAAGCCACCGCAAACGGACGCCGTTTCCGGAGGTGCCCTGTGAAGAGCATCACTTCGATTTTGCGATTCGGGGCCGCTGTCGCAGCGGTTTGCCTTGTTTCTCAGGGTGCTTCCGCGCAATCCCAGCCGCCGTCTGTCGTCGCTTTCACTCACGCAAAAATTTTCACGCTGGCCGGAACGCCCATCGAAGACGGCACGCTCGTCATTCGTGACGGAAAAATAGCCGCCGTTGGCGCCAACGTGGAAGTTCCTGCCGGGGCACAAGTCATCGACGCCAAAGGCTTGCAGATTTATCCCGGCCTCTTCGATCCCATCACGCAGATGGGTATGAGCGAAATTTCCGCGGTAAACGCCACCGTCGATACCACCGAGACGGGCGCATACAACCCGGACGTAGTCGCGGCGACAGCGGTCTTCCCATCGAGCGAACACATTCCTGTCACGCGCGCTTCAGGCATCACAGAAGTCCTCGCCGTTCCGGACAGCGGCGGCTTTGATTCCGGCGGCTCGCGAGGCGTCATCGGCGGCCAAGCCTCTGCGATTAGTCTCGCCGGTTGGACCATCAACGAAATGCTGATCAAGAGAAGCGTCGCCATGGTCATCAGCTGGCCCACCATTGAGACGCGCACTTTCGATTTCGCGACGTTTTCGCGAAAAGAAAAACCGTTCGCCGAAGCCAAGCAGGAGTACGAGAAGCAAGTCAACGAACTGACGGATTATCTCGGCCGCGCCCGCCACTATGCGCAAGCCATGGGCCACGGCGGTCCGGCGGATTATCAGCGCGACTTGAAACTCGAAGCGCTTGCTCCGGTCATCCGCGGTCAATTGCCCGTGCTGGTTTTCGCCGACCGCGCGCGCGATATCCGCAACGCCGTCGAATTCTGCGACAAGCAAAAGCTGAAGATGATTCTCGCGGGC
>DATEWL010000380.1:0-2703 GCA_035258025.1 Candidatus Acidiferrum sp.
ACCGCGCAGTCGCTGAATATCACGGTGCCGATTACTTCTGTGAACAGTTCGAGTCAACTGAGTTCCACGGCGTCCGACATCGTGAACACCAGCGCGGGAATCATTGCCGCGCAGAGGCAGCTCACCGCCGCGCAAGCTCAAGTGGAGCAGGCGCAAGCCAACGACGTGAAGGTGCAAGACGATCTGAAACGCTACAAGCTGCTGGTGGACAAGAAAGAAGTTGCCGAGCAGGTTTACGACCAGGCACTGGCCGCCGCTAAATCCAGCACTGCCGCCGTCGCAGCCGCGCGCGCGAACGAATCCGCCGCCCAGCAATTCGTCGAGCAAGCGCGGAGCCGCCAGGTGCAAGCGGAAGCGAATCATCAATACGCGGAGACGGGACCACAACAAGTTTCGTCTTCCAAGGCTCGCGCTCGCGCGGCCATCGCCGATGTTGAGGAAAAACGCGCGTTGCTCGAACAAGCCCAGTTGAACCTCGGCTACACCAAAATTGTTGCGCCGGTCTCTGGTGAAGTGAATAAGACAGTTGTCGTCGGGCTGAATGTTCAAGCCGGCCAGCAATTGCTCACGATCGTGCCTCTCGATGAAGTGTGGGTCACCGCCAATTTCAAAGAGACGCAGCTCAGGCACATGCGTGTGGGTCAAAAAGCGGAAATCCACATCGATTCCAGCGGCAGGACTCTGAAAGGACACGTGGACAGCATTGCGGGAGCAACTGGCCCGCTCTTTAGTTTGCTTCCGCCGGAAAATGCCACTGGCAACTACGTCAAAATCGTTCAAAGGATTCCTGTAAAGATCGTTCTCGATCCAGGCGAGAACCGTGAACGTCAGCTTCGCCCCGGCATGAACGTGGTGCCCGATGTGTACCTCAAATGAGTTCCGCTGCACTCACCATCGACCAGGATGTCTGGAAGCCCAAATTCAATCCCTGGCTGATTGCCGTTGTCGTGGCGCTGGCCGCGTTTATGGAAGTTCTCGACACCAGCATCGCCAACGTCGCGCTTCCCTACATGGCCGGCAATCTGGGCGCGAGCAACGACCAGAGCACCTGGGTGCTCACTTCTTATCTGGTCTCGAACGCCATCATTCTCCCGATCAGCGGTTGGTTCGCCAACACCTTCGGACGAAAGAGCTTTTTCATGTCCTGTTTGGGTATCTTTACCGTCAGTTCCTTGCTCTGCGGATTCGCGCCGAGTCTTGGGTTTCTGCTTCTCTTCCGCGTGCTGCAGGGCGCGGGCGGCGGCGGACTTCAGCCCATGGCTCAAGCCATTCTCGCCGATACGTTTCCGCCTCATCAGCGCGGCTTGGCATTTGCCCTGTACGGCATCACCGCCATTACGGCGCCCACGATCGGTCCCACCCTCGGCGGATGGATCACCTTCAACTATTCCTGGCGCTGGATTTTTTTCATTAACATCCCGGTTGGGATTATGACCTGGTTTCTGGTGCGCCGCGTCGTTGAAGATCCGCCCTATTTGGCTCGCATTAGGTCGGCAGGCGTGAAACTGGACTACATCGGCATCTCGTTGCTCGCTCTGGGTATTGGCGCGCTGCAAATTTTGCTCGACAAGGGCCAGGAAGACGATTGGTTCGGCTCGCACTTCATCACCACGCTCATCGTTGTCGCCACCGTCTGCCTTATCTCCCTGGTGATCTGGGAGTGGTTTCATAAAGCGCCCATCATCGACGTCCACATGTTCAAAAGTTTCAACTTCGCCAGTGCCAGCCTGATGTTGTTCATGCTGGGCGTCCTGTTATTCAGCAGCCTGGTCCTGATGCCGCAATTCCTGCAAACCCTCGTCGGCTACACCTCGCAGCTCGCCGGCTTTGCGCTTTCCGCCGGAGGACTCGTCTTGCTTTTTCAAACGCCCATCGTGGGTCAACTGACGACGAAGATCCAGGCGCGCTATCTTATAGCCTTCGGCTGGCTTGCCTTGTCCGTCGCTATGTACTATTCGACGCAGCGCATCGACCTGCAGATCAGCTTCAAAGCCGCCACGTTGCTGCGCATCACCCAGGTCATTGGTTTGGGCTTCCTATTCACTCCGATTACGCTGGTCGCCTACCTCGGTATTGCGCCGGAAAAAAACAACGCCGTCGCCGGAATCGCCAACTTCATGCGCAATATAGGGAGCAGCGTAGGAACCTCGATGGTTACCACGCTGGTTGCGCGCCGCGCGCAACTCCATCAAGCCCGGCTGGTGGAATACGCGCGGCCCGACAATCCCAATTTTCAAAATCAGGCAAATAGTCTTGCCCAGCATTTGGCGCACTCGGGTCTTGGCGCGCATGAGGCTTACGCGAGGGCCGTGGCCACGATTTATCAGGGAGTGCAAGCGCAGGCCACGACCTTGGCCTACATCGATATCTTTATGGTTCTTTGTGTGGTTTCGGGGATCATGTTCTTCCTGGCTTTTCTTTTGAAGAAGAATGATCCCGGCGGCGGCAGAGTGTTGGCGGAATAAGCGAAATGAATTCATTTGCAGTAGGATTGTGTTTTGATGCAAGCGGGTTCCAGGGACCCAGATGATCAGAATACTTACAGTTGAACGCGAATACGGCAGCGGCGGTGGGGAAATTGCTCAGTTGCTTGCTAAGCAACTGCGATGGAAGCTTTGGGATCAGGACCTAACGGAGGAGATCGCCAGGCTGGCAAATTGCCCCAAGGACATCGTCCAGGTCCGCGAGGAACGCACAGACCCA
>DATEWL010000381.1:0-5148 GCA_035258025.1 Candidatus Acidiferrum sp.
AAGTCCTGCAGGTTCAACAAGGCTCGCTCTATCCGGCCCTGCATCGCCTCGAAAAGCGTGGGTGGCTTGCAGCCGAGTGGGGCGCCTCCGACAAGGGCAGGCAAGCCAAGTTTTACAAACTGTCCGCAAAGGGCCGCAAGCAACTGGAGAGCGAGGAATCGAACTGGAACCGGTTGGCCGGTGCGGTGGCCAATATTATGCAAACCGCACAATAGGAGGTTGCCATGTCCTGGTGGAAATTCCTCTTTCCCAAGCGCGCTTCCGACGCGCAAATGAATTCCGAACTCGGCTTCCACATCGACGAACTCACCGACGAGAATATCGCCGCAGGCATGTCCCCCGGGGAAGCTCGCCGCCGCGCCGTGCTTGAATTTGGCGGTCAGGAAAAATTCAAGGAAGAAGTCCGCGACGTCTACCGCATCCGCATCCTCGACGCCACCGTTTCCAATCTCAAATCGGCTTTTCGCTTCATCCGTAAATCTCCCACCTTCTCCATCACCGTCATCCTCACGCTAGCTCTCGCGATCGGAGCAAATAGCGCCGTTTTCTCGGCCATCGATGCCATCCTGCTCAAGCCGCTTCCTTTTCCGGAAGCCGACCAACTCGTGCTCGTCGAGCAACACAACTCCAAAGGCCCAGCTGTCCTGACTCGCGTGGCACCCACTCGTCTGGACGACTGGAACCGCCTCAACTCCACCTTTCAGGGCCTCACCGGTTACTACACCGAGGACGTTTCCGAGTCCACCGGCGCGCTGCCTGAAAAAGTCACTCGTGCCTGGGTCTACACTCGTTTTTTCCAAGTCTGGGGTCTTGCGCCGGCAATCGGTCGCGAATTTACGCTTGAGGAAGAGACCATCAAAGGACCCGCCGCTGTCCTGATTAGTGACCGTTATTGGCACCGCCGTTTTAATGCCGATCCCGGCGTCATCGGAAAAAGCCTCCGCCTCGATGGCCATCTCTATCCCATCGTTGGCGTCATGCCTTCGTCTTTTCTGTTTCCCGATCGCGAGACGGATTTATGGTCGCCAATTCCCTCGGGCCTTTCCATTGGCCGGGCTCGCGAAAACAACTGGTTTATCGTCACCGGACGCCTCAAGCCCGGCGTCACCGTGGCACAGAGTCGAGCCGATCTCGCCACCCTCCAGTCCCAACTGGGCCGGCAATTTCCGGAGACAGACAATCTCTCGGTAACTGTCGAGGCGCTAAAAGAAACTACTATCGCCGGGTCACGCCGCTCGCTTTGGTTGCTCTTCGGCTCGGTCTCTCTGCTCCTGCTTATCGCGTGCACGAACATCATCGCGCTGCTTTTGTCTCGTTCGGCCCAACGTCAGCACGAAATCTCAGTTCGCTTCTCTCTGGGAGCTTCTCGTGGCGCCCTCGTTGCACAATTGCTCACGGAAACGTTTCTCCTCGCTCTGATCGGC
This sequence comes from Candidatus Acidiferrum sp., assembly GCA_035258025.1. Lineage (GTDB taxonomy): Bacteria > Acidobacteriota > Terriglobia > Acidiferrales > UBA7541 > Acidiferrum. Next base: position 1,425 of record DATEWL010000381.1, read on the forward strand.
TCCGTCCTTGGTCTCTCCCTGGCAGCCGGGGCCTCCGAGCTCTTCCGTTCGCTCGCCGCACAGCTTCCCCGCGTCGAAGAAATTCATCTCGACGTGCGCATTGTTCTCTACTCCCTCGCGTGCTCCCTTCTGGTCACTTTTCTTTGTGGACTGGTTCCCGCTATTCGAGGTACGCGCCGCAACCTCTCCGCTTCTCTCGCCTCCGTCAGCCGCACACAAGTCTCCGGACGAAATCCACTGCAATGGCTGCTCGTGGGAATCCAGGTCGCCCTCGCCGTCACCCTGCTCGCCGGCGCCGGTCTGCTTCTCCGCAGCTTTCAGGAGCTTGGCCGCGTCTCGCGCGGCTTTGATTCCAGCCACATTCTGACCTTCCAGCTCAGCATGAACTGGGGCGAAACCGGAGATATGAAAAAACTGCGCCAGTTCACCGACCGAACCCTCGAAACACTGCGCGCCACGCCTGGCATCGAATCCGCCGCCATCTCTGTGGGCGTCCCCGGAGTGCCTTTCAAATATCAAATCGAACTCAAGCTCCTAGAAGGCCGCGCCGAGAGCGAACCCAAACTCATCGCAGAAAACCATTTCGTCTCCGCCACTTATTTCCAGACCATGCACATCCCTCTGCTAGCCGGGGAGGTTTGCCGCGAAACAGAGGGCTCACCCACTGTCGTCGTGAATCGCGCTTTCGCCGACGCTTATTTCCACGGTGCGAACGTAATCGGCCACCACGTGCAATCCGTGAATTTGGGTTATTCCGGCCCAGCCGAAATCGTCGGTATCTCCGGTGACGCCCGCGAATCCGGTCTCGAGCAACCTCCCGTTCCCAGCGCTTATTGGTGCGCTCCCATCGCTCAGCCGGGCACCTACTTCCTCGTGCGTACCCGAAATGCTCCCATGAGCATGGCTGAAACCATTCGCCGCCAGATTCGCGACATCGAACCGCTGCGCTCAGCCTATGATTTCGCGCCGCTAGAACAGCACTTCTCGGACGGCATTGCTGAAAACCGCCTCCGCACCATCCTGCTGACGTTCTTTGCCGCGACGGCTCTTTCCTTGGCTTGCATCGGTTTGTACGGGACGCTCAGCTACAACGTAAACATCCGCCAGCGTGAAGTCGGCCTGCGCCTTGCCTTGGGTGCGCTGCGCAGCCAAATCGTCAAACAATTCCTGTGGCAAGGACTTGCCGTGTGCATCCTCGGTTGCATGGCCGGGTTTGCGTTAGCCGCCGCCTCTTCGCGTCTTCTCGCCGGCCTCCTCTACGGCGTTTCCCCCACCGACGTCCCCACTCTTGGCGCTGTGATCTTCCTAGTCCTAATCGTGGCCGCGGCCGCCTCCTTAGTTCCTGCCATCCGCGCCTCTCGCGTCGACCCCATGCAAGTCCTCCGGGACGAGTAACTCAAAACACAGTTGAAACCGAACCGCGAACACCCTACTCTGAGTTGGCTCTGACGGATATCACTTGTTACCCGCACGATCGCCTCATACTGAAAGTGAGCAAAACCATGAATTGGGATCTACTTGAGAAGCAAACGACACGCCGCGAAATGCTACGTGGCTCCGCCGCGCTTGCAGGCAGCGCGTTCTTGGCGCAACTCTTTCCCGGCAGCCGCCTCAGCGCGTCCGTCTTCGGCTATCCGCAACAAGCCCCTGCGGCAGACCCTGCAACGACCTTTCGCGCACAGATGGGTGCTGCTCCGATCCAATCACAGAAGCTCGCGGATAATCTCACCATGCTGTCTGGGCCCGGCGGAAACGTCGTTGTGCTCAACGGACCCGACGGCAAGTTCGTCGTGGATACTTTCGTTTCGCCGGCTTGGCCTAGACTCAAAGAGTCCCTCGATGGCCTTGGCAATGCCCCGCTGAAGATCGTCATTGACACTCACTGGCATTTCGATCACACCGACAACAACGCGCCACTTCACGCCGCTGGCGCGACTGTCCTCGCCCACGAGAACACCAAGAAGCGCATGTCAGAACCGCAAACCATTCCGATCCTTAACGTACATTTTCCGGCCTCGCCTGCCGATGCCCTGCCGCAGCAGACGTTCGGCTCCAAACACAAACTGCAAGCCAACGGAGACACCCTCTCCCTCGAGCACTTCTCCCCCGCCCACACCGACTCGGACATATATGTTCATTTCGAGAAGTCTAATGTCCTTCACATGGGCGATACTTTTTTCAACGGCATCTATCCCTTCGTTGACGCCGGCTCCGGCGGCAAAATCGACGGCATGATTGCGGCTGCCGACAAAGCTCTCCCACTCGCCAACGACAACACCAAAATCGTTCCCGGCCACGGCCCGCTCGGCAATAAAGCCGACCTCACCAAATTCCGCGACATGCTGGTTACCGCCCGCGATCGCGTCCAAAAACTAAAGTCTGCAGGAAAAACTGCCCAGGAAGCCGCCGCGACCAAGCCCCTCGCCGATCTCGACGCTATCTGGGGCAAAGGCATGCTCAGCAGCGACCTCTTCATCCAGGTTATCTACCTGACACTCTAGCTCGCCAGCCCATCCCATCTATTACGAGTGCCGGAGGGGCGCCACACTCCCCGATTGAAATATCACGACAGCTCGATTCACGCCTCAGCCAGCCGAATGGAGAATCCCAGCTACTGATCTAGACGAAAGCCGTTGAGCATCCATACTCGGACGAGTGCCGTTTTCTCTGTGGCAAAAAAACATGTTATTGCACTCCCGGGCGCTCTACTTACATTGCGGCAAGTCTCACCAAACTACAAAATTCCCGCCAACTCCTTCTAGCCGCTCCACTTCCCCGTCCCACCCTCCCGCGCACGACTTTCCCCGCTCTGCTTCTCCTCGCGCTACTCGATGTTCGCTACCCACGACTCACTACAGCCGGGAATCTTCTCTTTGCGTAATCTAGCCCCCCGCCACTCACAACCAGCCACTATCCCCTTTAGAATCCGCAATTACGCAAAACGCGCCCATAACTCCCGCAGAATCCGCACTTTCAAAACACAGGACTTAAAACCCTTTAGAATGCGCACTTACGAAAAAAACCGGGAGGGGGGCCACCCCCACTCATCAGCCTTCAGTTACCTCTTCTGCTATGCTAATTCCAGTGGGCGACCACCAACTCCCCGTCATTTTCGATCCAAAGGAGCGCCATGCAGTCGCTGCGGCTGAATCCGATTCTCAACACCGACTCCTACAAGCTCACGCATTGGTGGCAATACCCGCCGGATACGCGGCACATCTATTCCTACGTCGAGTCCCGCGGCGGCATGTTCGACGAAACCATGATGGCGATGCTCCAGTACATCGTGAAATCCAACTTCGCAGGGCAGGTTTTCACACTCGAGGACATCGAAGAGGCTCGTCGCATCGCTCACGCTCATTTCAGCGGGCATCCTAAGTCCTTCAATTACGAAGGCTTCAAATCGCTGTACGCGAAACACGGCGGACGGCTTCCGCTGCGCATCCGCGCCGTCAAGGAAGGCACGGTCGTCAAGAGTCTCAACGCTCTGATCACGATCGAAAACACCGATCCTGAGTTTTATTGGCTCACGAACTGGGCGGAAACGGTTCTCCTGCAGGTCTGGTATCCCATTACGGTCGCGACGCTTTCCCGCGCGATCAAGCAAGTGATCGGCAGAGCTCTGGTCCGAACGGGCGACCCTTCTTTGCTTCCATTTAAGCTGCACGACTTCGGCTTCCGTGGCGTTTCTTCCAAAGAGTCTGCAGCCATCGGGGGCGCGGCT
>DATEWL010000382.1:0-3142 GCA_035258025.1 Candidatus Acidiferrum sp.
CAACTTCAGTGGCTTCTTCCAAGAACTGATCGATCAGGACGGGCCGCGCTGGCCCCATCATGGCCGCTTGCGCGACGTACTCCTGCACGGTATTCACGTCGTACGCGATGACCATCGCGCGTCCGCCGAGAACATAACTCGGTCGAACGAGTACCGGCATACCAATTTCTGCGGCGACGCGCGCGGCTTCTTCAGGGACGAGCGCGGTGCCGTTGCGCGGCTGCGGTATTTTTAACTTGTCGAGCAAACCGCCGAAGCGGCGCCGGTCTTCCGCCAAATCAATCGATTCGGGAGCTGTCCCGATGATTGGCACGCCGTTGCGCTTCAATTCCTGCGCAAGATTTAGAGGCGTCTGGCCGCCAAACTGGACGATGACACCTTGCGGCTTCTCGCGTTCGACGATCGCCAGAACATCTTCCAGCGTGAGTGGTTCGAAATAGAGGCGGTCGGAAGTGTCGTAGTCGGTCGAGACCGTCTCCGGATTGCAATTCACCATGATGGTTTCAAATCCATCTTCGCGAAGAGCATAGGCCGCATGGCAACAGCAGTAATCGAACTCAATTCCCTGCCCAATCCGGTTGGGCCCGCTGCCGAGAATCTTGATCTTGGGACGTTGCTGCGCGTCTGACTCGTCCTCATCCTCATACGTGGAATAGAGGTAGGGCGTGAAGGACTCGAATTCCGCGGCGCAAGTATCAACACGTTTGAAAACCGGTGCAACGCCGTAGCGCGCGCGCTGCAGGCGGACAGATGCCGGAGTGCTTTTCCAGATTTGAGCGAGCTGTTCATCGCTCGTCCCGTGGCGCTTGACCTCGCGCAACAGTTCTTTCGAAGCGGTCTCTACCGTGACGGTAGCGGCTCGGCGGTTCATGGCTACGATTTCTTCGATCTGGTGTATAAACCACGGATCGATCTTGGTGAGGTCGCAGATCTCTTCGGCGGGCAAACCTTTGTCGACGGCGGTAAGCAGCCAGTGAATGCGGTCGGGCCGGGGTGTGGCCAACTTCTCTCGCAGCAGAGAATCCGGTGTTTCCGCAGGCGCGCGCCAAGGCGTATGTGGCTCAAGGGAACGAATTCCCTTCTGCAACGCTTCTTTGAAGGTGCGACCGATGGCCATAACTTCGCCGACCGACTTCATCTGTGTTCCGAGAGTGCTGTCCGCGCCAGGGAACTTTTCGAATTGCCATTTGGGAATTTTCACGACCACATAATCGATGGTCGGCTCGAAGCAAGCGGGTGTTTTCTTAGTGATGTCGTTGGGGATTTCGTCGAGCGTCATGCCAACCGCAAGTCGCGCAGCGATTTTGGCAATCGGGAAGCCTGTGGCTTTGCTGGCGAGCGCCGAACTACGCGAAACCCGAGGATTCATTTCAATGACGGTCATCCGCCCATTTTCCGGATTGATGGCGAACTGAACGTTCGAACCGCCCGTCTCGACCCCTACTTCGCGGACGATAGCAGCCGCCGCGTCACGCATGCGCTGATATTCCTTGTCCGTCAATGTCTGCGCCGGCGCGACAGTGATCGAATCGCCGGTGTGCACGCCCATGGGGTCGAAGTTTTCGATCGTGCAAATCACCACAAAGTTGTCTCGGTGGTCGCGCATCACTTCAAGTTCGTATTCTTTCCAGCCGAGAACGGATTCTTCAACCAGTGCTTCGTGAACTGGGCTCATATCCAAAGCATGAGCGATGGCTTCGCCGAATTCTTCTTTGTTGTATGCAATGGAGCCGCCTGTGCCGCCCAGTGTGAACGACGGCCGAATGACGAGCGGAAACCCAAGCTGGTCACACAAACGCAAAGCATCTTGCGCGTTGTTGACAAGCGCCGATGCCGGGACTTCGAGTCCGATTTTGCGGCACGCATCCTTAAACCACAGGCGGTCCTCGGCGACTTTGATGGCACGCAACGACGCGCCAATCATTTCGACTTTGTACTTTTCAAGAATGCCACTCTCCGCAAGCTCAACAGCAAGATTGAGGGCGGTTTGCCCGCCGACGGTAGGCAAAAGCGCCTCGGGTTCTTCCCGCGCAAGAATCTCTTCCAGGTATTCCTTGGTGAGTGGCTCGATGTAAGTTCGATGAGCCAGCTCTGGATCGGTCATGATCGTGGCCGGATTGGAATTAACCAGGACGACTTCGTAACCCTCCGCGCGCAAAGCTTTGCAGGCCTGAGCGCCGGAATAATCAAATTCGCAAGCTTGCCCGATCACGATGGGGCCAGAGCCAATGATCAGAATTTTCTTGATGTCAGTGCGTTTTGGCATTGGTCGTTAGAGTATCGTCGTTTGCCCCAAACTGAAAGTGAGTGACGCGCATTATTCTTAGCTGACGGTTACTGTCATAGATCTTCGCAGCAGGAACTTACCCTTTTCGAGCGTGTACTGAAACTCCGAGCACTCCTTCTCAGCCTTCTTGATTGGTTCATATCGCACTAGCAATTTGTATTCGCCGCCGCCGATGGTCGCGACAAGCAGATAATCGCCTGGCGTAAGCTTCTTGAATTGAAAAACTCCATCGCGTCCCGTAAAAGCTTCCGCCACAGGCGTCATTAGTGTGCAGCAATCGCCGCTCGCCGTTGGTGAAAAAAGCCTGACGCGCGCATGAGGCACAGACTTGCTCCCTTGCCCGGTGGAACTCGCCGTCCCTTTGTCTGGAGTTTCGTCGATGGAAACGAGTTTTCCGCACATTCTGTCGATGGACACTGGTTCCGCGGTTTCCGATGAAATCGCCGGAACCGCCAACCCGAGCATCACGGATGCAAGAGCCAACCCCCACTTCACGCCGCGTGCTCCTTCATCATCTCGGTGAATTTGGTAAAGAGGTAGTGAGAATCGTGCGGGCCCGGCGAAGCTTCAGGGTGATATTGAACGCTGAACAGCGGCAGGCTTTTGTGGCGCATGCCTTCGTTGGTGTGGTCGTTGAGATTAACGTGGGTGATCTCGACGTCGCTCGAGGGCAGTGATTCTGGGTCGACGCAGAACCCGTGATTTTGAGCGGTGATTTCGACCTTTTGGTTGATCAAGTTCTGAACGGGATGATTGGATCCATGATGGCCGAATTTGAGTTTGAAGGTTTTGCCGCCAAGAGCGAGACCGCAGAGTTGATGGCCCAGGCAGATACCGAAGATCGGAACGCGGCCG
>DATEWL010000383.1:0-2671 GCA_035258025.1 Candidatus Acidiferrum sp.
TACCGTCGTGGATCCCTACAACATTGGAGCTGGATATGGTCTCCAGCCGTTCGACCGCAAATTCGTATACAACGTATTGGCGGTTTACCAGCCACCCTTCTTCAAGGGCCAGCACGGCCTGAAGGGTCGTCTACTCGGGGGATGGTCGTTTGCGCCCATCTTCACGGCTGCCAGTGGCCTGCCGCTCGAAATCAACACCACCAACGGCGACAGCCAGGCATTTGGAGAAGGCGACTCTCAAAATTACTTTGCTGACGAAAACGGCGTGCTCACATGCGCCAACAACTTCGGCAGTTCACGCCACAACAATGTCACTGGCTCCAACGGCGTTGGCACTGCTGGAAACGTCAACATGTTTGCGAACCCTGCGGCCGTGTTTGCCTGTGCCCGTAACCCGATTCTGGGACTGGACGGTGGTGCGGGCGGTGCCGGCGTGCTTCGCGGCATGCCGTTCTGGAACGTCGACTTCCAGGTGAAGAAGAATATCCACATCAATGAGCGCTTTAGCGCCGAATTGCAATCCATCTTTACCAACGTCTTCAACCATGACCAGCTCGCCGACCCGGTTCTGAATCTTGGGCAACCTGCAAGTTGGGGCGTTGAGAGCACCCAGGTAAACACGCCGCGGTCGATCGAAGTGGGCATTCGCTTCCGCTTCTAAATTTTTTCGGCCATTTTTTCAAACTAGCTGCAAAAAACGGGGAAGGCTATAGTGGCCTTCCCCGTTTTCTTTTCCACTACGATGGGTGGTGTTTCTGCTGCTCGCGCTTCTTGGCTGTAGCGAAAGGATGGAGCGCGCGAAATAGTATTTTTCTACGGCAGATCTTTGCTCAGGCGCTCGACCGTCGCCTTTGGCTCCGTAACCGGCGGATTGTTCAGATACTTTCCGAAAAACACCAGATATCGCTGCCACCTGTCCTGAATGTGGCGCGGTTCCACGAACCCATGGTTTTCCCGCGGATAGGTCACGTATTCGACTGGCACGTGCCTTTCGTACAGCGCGCGATAGAACTCCTCTGCCTGCGGAATCGGCACGCGCGTGTCAGCCTGTCCATGCAAAATCATCGTCGGCGTCTTTACGTTTCCTACAAATTTCATCGGTGAATGATCCCAATATTCCTGATAGTTGTCCCACGGCGCTTTCAAGTTAAAAAACACGGTGAGGTACCGGTGAATGTCCGTCTGCGAATACATGGAATAAAGATCAGGCAGCCCAGCCCCGGGCGAAATCGCTTTGAAGCGGTCTGTCTGCGAGTCAATCCACATGGTCATGTATCCGCCATAGGACCAGCCGAACGCGCCTAGTCTGTCTGGATCAGCCCATCCTTTATCCACCATCGCTTGCACGCCGCTCATGTCGTCCTTGAAATCGCCGATTCCCCAATCGTTCTGATTCGCAGACTCAAATTTTTCTCCGCGACCCGTCGAACCGCGAAAATTCGGTTGCAGCACCATGTAGCCGTTGGCGGCCATAATTTGTTCCGTCGCGCTGAACGAAAGCAGCGAAGCTCCCGTCGGCCCTCCGTGCGGATTCAGCAAAAACGGAACCTTGTGCGTCCCATCGAAATCGACCGGCTTGGTCACGATTCCGTCGATCTCCAGCCCGTCCTTGCTGCTCTTCCAGCGAACCACTTCGCTCGCTCCCAGTGCGTAATCCGCGAGCCAGGCATTTTGATTTGTGATGTGTTCCAACGAACTAAAACTCAAGTCGCTGCGGAACACATCATCCGGATGCGTCGCATCGCCCCAGGTTCCAACTGCCGTCTGACCATTCGCGCTGATTTCCGCGAGATTGATCACCGTTGCTGCGTCGGTGAGCGGCCGAACCGTCCCCGCCGCCACGTCTGTCGAAAAAATCTTGTTCGCTTCGTGGTCGTCCGCGCTAAAAAAGATCGTTTTGCCGTCCTTCGACCAAACGGGCTCCCCCGCGTTCAGCTCAAACTTGCCGCTCAGTTTTCTTGGCGAACCTCCATTCGCATCGACAACAAATAAATTCATCTGGTAGACCACCAGCCCGGAGCTGCTCAAGTAGGCGATCCACATCCCGTCCGGCGACCATCGCGCCGTTTGGGTGGGATCAGCCGTCTCCACCAACTTTCGTTGCTTCCCGCTCGTCACATCCAACACCCAAGCCGTTTGCAAAGAGATGTCGTCCAGTCTCGGCGTCGGATTCGTCGTAAAGGTGACACGCGTTCCATCGGGCGACCAGTGCGCATCGCTGACCGTAAAATCTCCGTTGCTGATCTGCTTCTCCTCACTCGTCGCGATGTTCCACGTCCAGAGCTGCGCCATCTTGAAATCGCGATCGACCACGACAGCATCGTCCTTCTGCTTCCCCCGTTTTTCTTCCTGCTCACTCAACGGAACCGTGGCCGTGAGCAAAAGCGTCTTGCCGTCGGGTGAGATCTGAAATCCGCGCACACCCGACTTATGCTTCGTCACTTGCCAGGGCTCGCCACCATCCGCGTACATGAACCAAACTTGCGGTTTCGCATCTTTTTCATCTCCCGCATCCATCGTAAATGCGAGCAACTTTCCGTCCGGCGACCACGCCACATTCGCAACGCTCTTCTCGCCCCGTGTAAATTGCCTCGCCGCCGTCGCTGGCCCCGCCGTTGGCACCACCCAAAGCTGCGTCACGTTTTTCCACGCCGTATCCTTATCTTTATCC
>DATEWL010000384.1:0-8692 GCA_035258025.1 Candidatus Acidiferrum sp.
CTTCGATCCTTGGAACCTATAAATCTCCGGAGTCTCGCATCCGAGATTAAGCCGCAGGTACACTGGCGCACTTCCGTAATCAAACAGCGTGGCATGCACGTCCGGCATATTGCGCCCATCTGGGAATCGCAAGATCGCGCCGAGTGACATCGCCTTTTTCGGCGGCGCATTCCAACCCAGCATGAAATTCATGCCGCTGACCAAATGCACGAGGAGGTCGCCCGCAAGCCCCGTCCCGTATTCCTTCCAGCAGCGCCAGCGCGCAAAAATGTTTGGATTAAATGGCACCTTTGGCACGGTGCCCTGCCAAGTATCCCAATCCAGATTCGCCGGAGAAAGATCCGGGGGCGGCGGATACTCCCACGCTCCCGTAGGATCGTTGCGCCCAAGCGAGCCTTCCACCAACGTCAAGGTTCCAATAGTTCCCTGCGCAATCATCTCCTTGGCTTTCGCGCAAATCACCGAACTCACGCGCTGCGAACCAATCTGCACGATGCGTCCCGTTTTCTGCGCCGCCGCCACCATCGCGAGACCATCCGCCGCGGAGTGCGACATCGGCTTTTCGCAATAGATATCCTTGCCCGCGTTCACGGCGTCCACCACCACCTGCTTGTGCCAATGGTCCGGCACCGCGGCGATAAGACAATCAATCTCTTTGTTGTCTAGCAAATCCTGATACCGCCGCGTCGTCGGGATTTTCTTTCCGACAATTTCCTGCGCCAGAAGGTGCCGCCCGTCATACAAATCGCAAGCCGCCACGCATTGCACGCCCGGCAATTGTACGGCAGCCGTCAGCAACCCCGAGCCCTGCATCCCAATCCCGATGATGCCGAAGCGCAAGGTGTCGCTCGGAGCCACTCTTTCGAGCGCCGACGGAATGTACTCGGGCTTTAGGAAGAGGTTCGGAGCCGCTGCCAGCGCACCCGTAGCCCCAGCCGTGCTCTGCAGAAACTCACGACGCGAGAAACCTTTCTTGCTCATATCACCCTCCTGGTTTGACTCTCTCTTCTTCCCAAAGCAGTTATTTCAATGCCTGTACGCTGACTTCTTTGAAAAACACGATGTCGTTGTCGCTGTGGTTTTGCAACCCGATGTAACCTTCATCCGGCCGCCGCCCTCGTTGCGGTTCAAAATCAAATTTCCGCTCCGGGACGGGCTGCCCCTCGGTGTAATCGGTAACCTTTACATCGTTCAGAACCACAATCGTGCGCGGCCCGTCGAGCGTGATGTCCATCGTGTTCCACTCCGGGCCTGGCTTGCCCGGCTTGGCGAGCGGCTTGGTCAACGAATAAAGCGCCGCCGTGATGTGATATTCGTCTTCGTTCGAGGTCTCGGGATGATTGTCAATCTGCACTTCATAGCCATAGTTCACGGGCATCCACGGCTCCCGCGGCTCAATCGGAATGCGAATGAACACTCCGGAGTTGTCATTGAAATCCCGCATCTTGTAGACGACGTGGATGTGACAATTCCCAAACTTGCCACCGGTCCAATAAAGAAGCCCCATGCCGCCGTGCGTTCGGATTAAGCCGTCCTCGACGGTCATATCCCCCGGTCCGACGTGCTTCCACCCGGTTAAGTCTTTTCCGTTAAATAATTGCTTCCACGCAGGCGTTTGCGCTCGCGCCGCAACCAATAAAAAGGCTGCGCTCAGAACGCAGGCCAGACAGATACCCACTTTGCGCATGATGCTCCCTCCCCGATGCTGAATCGCCCGCAACTAGAAGCGCAGAGCGCTCAGATAGTCGTAGCTGATCTTGATGTCCTCGAACGGCGTTTTCGCGTCATCATTCTCGACAAAATAATGCTTGATGCCGCCCTTGTCCGACTCCACGAAGATCCTCTTGAAGTCGATCGTCCCCTTGCCGACGTCCGCTAGCCGCCCCTTAAACTCGACTGAGCCAGTCGCTCCAGCGTAGCTGCTCGTGGCATTAGGATCGTTAACGTAATCCTTCACGTGAACCAGCGGGAACCGCCCCGGGTATTTGTTGAAGTAACTCAGCGGATCTTTCCCCGCCACGCTGATCCAGCACAAATCCATTTCCATCTTCACAAACTTGGGATCTGTTTTCGTCAGCAGAAAGTCATACGCCAACTGTCCATCCAAGCCTTCGACGGGTGTAAATTCGAATGAGTGATTGTGATAACAGAACTGGATTCCAGCCTTCTGGCTGGCCTCGCCTGCCTTGTTGAAAAGATCCGCCGCCCGCTTCCAGCCATCCGCGTTCCGCTGCTTTTCGTCGAGCCACGGACAAACAATAAATTTGTGCCCCACAATATGCGCCGCGTCGAGCGTCTCGGGCCATTTCTTTTCAACCACGTCGTAAGGGATGTGCGCGGAAGGCGCTGTGAGGCCATTCTTATCGATCACCGCGCGCACATCTTTCGGCGAGTGATCGAAGTAGCCCGCGAACTCCACTTCTTTGTAACCCGTCGCCGCCACCTTGGCGATCGTCCCATCAAAATCTTTCGGCATTTCCGCGCGAACGGTGTAAAGCTGCAGTCCCAAGTTCTTGATCTCGTGTTCGCTTGCAGCGGCCCACGACGGCCGCGCCGCAAGTACTGCCGCTGTTGCAATCGACGATTCTATAAATGTTCGGCGTTTCATGGCGTTTTTCTCTCCTCCAGGACGGGCGGTGGGAGTATACAAAAAAGCGATGGCTATTATCTGAAAAAAAGGCGGTCCGACCTAGTCGGACCGCCCTCTTCTTTCCAGTTCCCGTTAGAAGTAGAACCGCAAACCGAACTGCATGATCCGCGGGTCGTGTGTACCGGTCAAATGGAGAAAGACCGCGCTGGCTGTTGGGTCTATCGTGTCCATGGGAGCGCTCGCGCCCGTGCCGCCGCTCGAGTTGTTTCCACTGATTTGGTTGTATTGGGTGTGGTTGAAGACGTTGAAAGTTTCCCAGCGGAATTCAAATCCCATCCTCTCATTGATTGCGAACTGTTTGAAGGCGCCGAAGTCAAAGTTCACCCGTCCGGGCAACGTGAGCGTATTACGCCCGACATCGCCAAACGTGAGCCCCTGCGGAACCGCGTAAGCGGCTGGATTGTAAGCGAGAGGTCCGCGATCCCCGGGGACCTCCGTTGATGTGAGCCCCGCATGAGGATTGCCGACCAAATCCGGGCGAGAGCCCGTGCCGGTGCCATTGGCTACACCTGCGTTATCGCCTTGGGGGGTGCCGTTGGTTACGCTAAACGGGGTACCAGACTGGGCGACTGTGATGCCCGAGACCTGCCACCCACCGAGCAGCGTCTGCTTCAGTCCCGTCGTCCCCTTGAAAAAGGGCATGGCATACACGTAGCTGATCGCGAGGTTATGACGCATGTCGAATGTGGAACTGGCCCGATTGGCTGCAATGTCATAGGCGTTCACGAAGGCAGAATCGCCGCGGTCCGAGGAGTCGTCAATCGAGTGGCTGTACGTATAGGCAAGACTCACCGTAAGAGCGCCCACCGTACGCCTCGCTGAGACCTGCAGCGAATTGTAAATCGAATTCGCGGCATTTCTCAACGTGTTGACATTGCCGTAACCCGGATACGCGGTACGCAACGTGTTCACCGTTGGGAGGAGCCCGCAAGCAACGTTGAGATTATTGGCCGCCGCTGCGTTCAGCGGTCCATTGGTGCCGAACACAGTCTGACCCGGCGCCCACTGCGTTCCTGGGTTTGCGATTGGATCCGAGCCGGCGCAAGCACCGACGGGAGTGGGCACGCCGGTCGTAGGATCTGGTACCAATATGCCGGTGTTGTAAAGTGTCTCCCCAACTCCGAACGGATTTTGAGAAGCAGGAAGTGGCTGAATCTGGTTGCCGTTGCTGAGAAGAGTCAAATGCGTGCCTTTGCTCCCGACATACGCCACCGAAACAATGAAGTGGGCCGGTAGCTCCTTTTGGACGTTCAGGTTCCACTGCTGGACGTATGGCCATTGTGCTTTGTTCGGAATGGATACGACTGTGAGCGGAAAGAACGGCACTGCTCCAGTCCCGGCGCCGATGTTGTTATAGCCGAGAATGTTGGACTGCGCTGCCGTGAGCACGAGGGGCGCGGAGCCTTCCAGCGATTCCGTATTCCCTTCATTGCCGTTGGTGTGTTCGTAAAAGATCCCGTACCCGCCGCGGATGGCCATCTTGCCGTCACCCTTGGGGTCAAACGCAAATCCGATACGCGGCGCGGGGTTGAAGAGGTGCCCCTGCAAACAACCTGCGTTCGACGAGGACCCTACGGTTGCCCCTGGGAACTGCGCGAGAACGGGCGCTGGGATTGCGGAAGTTCCTCCCGCTCCGCCGCATTGAACGATGCCGTTAAACGGATTTCCGGCTCCCGCTACGAAGGCCCCCGAACTGGCGTCAATCGCAGGCGAACCGCCGGCGACAAACGCACTCGGGTTAAAGTTGTATGCCTGCTGGTATTTTTCGCGGTACGTTCCAAACAAGCTGACGCGCAAACCGAGATTTAGCGTAAGGCGCTTTGTAACCCGCCAATCGTCCTGGAAGTACGGCTCCACGATCTTATAGCGGTTGTAGTACTGGGTCTGTTCGCTCGTCTGCTGATAACTGGCGATGTTTCCCAGCAGCAGGTCGGCGAAGGCATTTCCCGAGGTAACCGCAGTGGCGCCAGAGTCAAATGTCAGAATGCCCTGAACGTAAGGCGAGTTCCCTTCGTTCTTTTGAGCGAAGGCCGCATAAGCGCCGAACTGAAGGCTATGTTGGCCAATAATCTTCGTCACGTTGTCGCGATACGTGTACGTAGGGTTGGCGTTGTGCCACGGAAAATACCCCGTATCCGAAGTAAACGTTCCTCCATAGGCCGCGTTGCTGCCGACGGAAATGGCTGGAAGCTTTCCGCCGAAACCATTGTTGAATATCGAACCCATCGAGAAGCCCGCGGGTAGCCCCACCGGCCCACCGGCGGTGAGCGTGATGTGGTCCGCCGTATAGCTGGCCACGAATTCGTTGAGCAAGGTCGGGGTAATGTTTGCGTTCAGGCGCGCCACAAAACTTGATCCGGGTCCAGTGAAGTTCGTTGTTATGTTCTGGAAGCTAGTTCCGTTGCCCCACAGCGCATTGGGCACCGTCGTCTGCCAGGAATCGTGGATATAACGGAACGTCAAATGGTAATTGTCGCTGAGGTTTTGGTCCACGCGCACGAGTTCTTCCCGCCAGGTGGTCGGGCTCGCAACGGTTTCTACGACTGCTGGGAATCCGCCGTTTGTCGTGTTGGCTTGGGGAATAATTGCCAGGAGTGCTGTGCCCGTGGCCGTGGGCGTGACAGTGTGGGCGGCCGATACTCCCGGGCCGGTTGGGCAATCGTTCACTGTGCCATTTACATCAGGACAAAGATCGGCGAAATTTCCGCTTCTCTCGGCGTCGGACGGAACGTTTTGTGGTCCAATCGTCGTTGAACTCTTCTCTCTCCGCCATTCCTGTGACCAGAAGACGAAGGTTTTCTTCTTGTCGGTATTGTAATGGTTGGGTATGTATACCGGTCCGCCGAACGTATAACCAAAGTCGTTCTTGTTATATGCAGCCTTGTGTTCATCCGGCGTGGCGCCTTGTGCCCAGGATCTCGCATTAAAGTATGCATTGCGCAAGTATTCGAATGCGCTGCCATGAAAAGTGGTGCCGCCCGACTTGGTCTCCACTTCCACCGTGCCCGATCCGTTGCGCCCATATTGCGCGCCGTAGTTCGAAGTTAGCACTTTGAATTCGGCGATCGCTTCCGGGTTCGGATAAACGTTCAGCGTCGCGTTGCTGCCGTTATCCATGTTGTCGCCGCCATCCAATTCCCAGTTGTTGTACTCCGTCCGGCCTCCGTTCATGCTGAAAGCCACGTTGCCGTAGACGCCTACCTTGCCTTCATCCGTGCCAGTCTGGTTGACGACACCGGGGGAGAGTGTCACCAGCTGCGTGAAGTTGCGGCCGTTCAAGACCAGGTCATTGACCTGCTTGCCGGTGATCGTGTCGCTGAGGGCCGAGGATTGCGTTTCCACTTGCGCAACGCTCTCGCCCGTCACCACCACTTCTTCCGTCACCGCGCCGACCGTTAGCACAACGTCCACGCGAAGCTTCTGGGCCACGTCCAGCACCACATCCTTCGCCGTGTATTTCTGGAATCCCTTCGCCGTCACTACGAGGTCGTACGACCCGCCCGGCAAGCCGGCGGTTACGTATGCGCCCTCCGCGTTTGTAGTTGTTGCGTGTTTCGAGCTGCCGTTCGTGCTGGAAATCACAACGTCCGCTCCAGCAACAGCCGAACCCGACTTGTCCGTTACCGTTCCGCTGATATAACCAGTGTCTTGCGCCTTTGCGACAAACGCGGTGCACAAAATCGCGATCATCGCGCAAACCAACAACCGCGCCGCCTTGGGCAGGTTCTTCACAATACTGGCAGGATAAAAGCTATGACCGTGTCCCTTCACTTTGCTACCTCCCCCAAATTTTTGAAATGGATTACTGGCCTGGTGTGGGCACAATTACGCCTGCTACCGCGGGCACCGCTGGTATCTGCCGCTCGCAGAAGGCTACTCATCCGAGACAGCCCCCACCACTCGACATTCAGAAACGCACCCAATCTCACCTATTAAATCGGATTAATACGGCATTCCCGCGTCTGTGTCAAGTCGAAAATCAGTTCAATTTTCCCGAACTACCGTGACTGCGCCGCCTGTTTCTCCCCGTTTACGTTCACGTTCGCCGCTCACCGCTTGAATTCTTCTCTTCTCTGCCGGACACTACCGAGCGATGTCCTTTAGGCTCCGTGTCCGTCTCGCGCAATCTCTCTCAACCCTTTTGGTTGCTTCTTTCTGTATCTTCCTTTGGCTTCCACTTTCGCGAAGCTCCTCTCTTCCGCTTTTTCAACAACCTTCCACAGGTGAGGCGAGTCGCGTCTCCGGCATTGATCCCAAGGCGTCCTTCGCGCAAGGCCAAGCCGCCCTCCAATCCGGCGACTTGGCCACTGCCGAAGCGGCCTTCCGCCGCGTCCTCACCGTCGATCCTCAGTCCGGCGCCGCCTACGCCAATCTCGGCGTTATCGCCATGCGCCGCAAAGAATGGGACCACGCCCTTACCCTCCTCCAAGAAGCCGAAAAGCTCGAGCCCAAAATGTCCGGCATTCGCCTCAACATCGGCCTCGTAAAATACCGCCGCGGCGATTATGCCGGCGCCGTCGCCCCCCTAGCCTCTGTCGTCCGCGATCAACCCGACTCCCAACAAGCGCGCTACCTCCTCGGCCTCTGCTACGTCTTCATTGAGCACTACACCGATGCCGTGGCCGTCCTCGAGCCCCTCTGGCCGCAAATGTCCAACGATTTCACCTACCTCTACGTCCTCGACATCGCCGCACACAACGCGGGCAAAAATGATACCGACGAAAAAGCCTTAAGCCGTCTCGTTGAAGTCGGCAGCCAGACTCCCGAGTTCCACCTAATCCTCGGCAAGGCCTATCTCAACCGTGAAGAAATCGACAAAGCCATCTCCGAGCTGGAACTCGCCGCCGCCGCCAATTCCAACTTACCCTACGTGCACTTTAGTCTCGGACTCGCTTACATGAAGAAACAAGACCACGACCGCGCCGAAGCCGAATTCCGCAACGACATCGCCATCGAGCCCGATCTCCCCGACAATTACGAACAGCTCGGCCTGCTCTATTCCCAATTGCAAAAGGACGCCGAAGCCGAGCATCTCTTTCGCGAAGCCCTGCGCTACAATCCCCGCCAACCCGCTTCGCTCCTCGGCCTGGCCCGCCTCTATCAACGCCAAGGAAAAAATCGCGAAGCCCTCACGGCCCTCGACGCCGCCGAAAAACTAGTCCCCGACAACCAAAATGTCCATTTCATGCGCGGCCAAATCCTTCTCCGCCTGGGCCGCCGCGAAGAAGCCCAAACCGAACTCGCCACCTCAAAAAAGCTGGTCGATGCCAGCCTCAACAAACAACGCGAAAAATACGGCGACGCACCCATCCCCAATCCCGAACTAAAACAACCCCCACCCCCTCAACCCTAAATGCTCGGCGCTACCCAGGCACCCCGCCCCCGCTCAATCGCCTCTGCCACCGCCAAAATCAACTCTTCCTCATAAGGCCGCCCAATCACCTGCACTCCAACCGGCAATCCCTCCCGCGACTTTCCCACCGGGGCTGCCACTCCCGGAAACCCCGCCAAATTTAACCACTGCGAATACCGCATCGTATCCCGATAATTTTCCTTCTCGCCCGCGCGCCAATTCCCTTCTCCGTGCCGAAATGCCGGCCCCGCCGACACCGGCGACAGAAGTATTCTCACATCTTCCATCTGCCGCACAATGTCCCCGCGCAACTTGTCGCGCTCCCCGCAAGCAGTCAGAAACCCGTCGTAAGTCAACGTTGTCTCCGCGGTCGCCAGTTCCACATACTCGCGCAGCATGGGACTCAACTCCTCCTCATGCCCCGTCGCACCTTTTCGAATCAAGTCCGCAATCACCGGCCCAAAGAAATACCACCACACTTCAATCACGCGTTCGAGCCCGGTTAGTTGTTTTCTCTCGACAACAAATCCTTGCTCACTCAAAATCTTCGCGGCTCGTTCAACCGCTGCCGACGATTCTGGTGTGGCCTTGCCAAGCGCATCACTCTCCAAAATCCCAATTCGCAATTTCTTCGCGTCTTCTACTGTCACTGCGCGCACCGGCACAGGCGCCGAAAGCGCGTCCCCCGC
>DATEWL010000385.1:0-5288 GCA_035258025.1 Candidatus Acidiferrum sp.
GATCAACACCACACCGAACGCCAGCATTCCGACCCTGCCGGGCTTTCGATTGAGCTTTTCGGTCAGCGCATGCGGAACCGGGGTTGCAGTTGGCTGTGCGGTTGCAGTTGCGGCCATAACTCTCCTCTAGATTCTCGACTTGAGAGCCAGCCTGCGGGTATTTGTGCTGGCGTATCAGCCAGCTTTATATGGAAGATTTGTTACGCTCGAATGAATGTCGCGCTGCAGTTCGTTCACATCCGGCAGATTTGGAGTCGCGCGGTACTAGCGGGGCCGCCGTTTGCTGTGCGGTTCTCTAGCCGCTCCTATTTCACGCAGTCATTCTTACGCTGCGGGTAGTACCTGTGTTTCATTTTCAGGCAAGGTTCAATCCTAAAGACTAGGTGGATGGAGAGCTGCATGAATCAGACGCTAGAACAGATCGCCTTCCGCGCCATGCTATGGAAAGAGTTTGTAGCTCGCTACCGGAAGTGCTCGCTACCGCACCGGAAACGTTCTCCGATTATTGCGCCAAGTTCCGTGACCGCTGGATAAACGGAAGACAGTTCGGAAGCAAAAATATTCCGAGGCCCGTCGGACTGCTACATTGACCTTGCGCCAGTTTCCTATCGAGTTGAACCAACCTAAGACTTGATGCCAGCACAAATACAAACGGCTACTTAGCGCGGCGATTGGCCTTCTTGGCCGCCTTCCGCTGCGCCTTCGAGTATTTCTTCATTGCCTTCTGCTGTTTCCTGGAGGCCTTCTTCAGCTTTTTATTCTGCTGCTTGGCTGATTTCTTGTCGAATTCTCGGGAACTGCTCGCATACTCCGCGACACCGGGGCTTTGCGCTTTGGCCGGAATCGACCAGGCAACGCCCAACGCGACCAGAAGTGTGAAGGCAGCCATTCGCTTCATGTGGAACTTCCTTCTCGCCCCAAAAACAGCACTAGTTTACACCCGCCGCTTCCGTTCGCGACATCGTGAAACGTTTTAGTGTTCGGTCTCCAGCAAGCCGCGGTACTTCAACATCGGCTGGACGCTCGGGTCTTTTCCGCGCCAGGCTGCATACATCTTTGCCAAGTCCTCCGTGTTGCCGCGTGAGAGCACCATCTGCCGGAAGCGGTCGCCGTTGGCGCGCGTCAGCCCGCCATTATTCTCAAACCATTGGAACGCATCATCATCGAGCATCTCCGCCCAGAGATAAGCGTAGTAGCCTGCGGAATAATCCAAGGCCCAGATGTGGCTGAAATAGCTGGAGCGGTAGCGGGGAGGCACGGCCGTGATCAGCAAATGCATCTTCTCAAGAGCTTGCTTCTCGAACGCGTCCGGCTGTTGGAGCGGGGCGCTCGCGGGAAGCATGTGCCACTGCATGTCGAGCTCGGCGGCAGCAACCAATTCCGTCAGCATATATCCCTGATTGAAGGTCGCCGCTTTTCGGATCTTGGCGACCAACTCGGCGGGCATGGGCTCATTCGTTTTGTAGTGCTTCGCGAAATGGTTGAAAACCGCGGGATATAACGCCCAGTGTTCGTTGAATTGGGAAGGGAACTCGACGAAGTCGCGCGCCGTTGCGGCGCCAGACAGGCTCGGATACTCGGTATTCGCGAACATGCCGTGCAGTGCATGCCCAAACTCGTGGAACATGGTGGTGACGTCGGTGAAGCTGATGAGCGCAGGTTCGCCCGGCGCAGGCTTCGGCAGATTTGCAACGTTGTAGACCACCGGCAGTGTGCCCAGCAGCTTGGACTGGTTCATGAAGACATCCATCCAAGCGCCGCCGTTCTTGTTGTCGCGCTTGAAATAGTCGCAATAGAAAAGCGCCAGCGGCTTGCCGTCCGCATCCGAGACTTCAAAGACGCGAACATCCGCTTGATAGACCGGGATGTCCTTACGCTCCTTGAAGCTGATCCCGTAGAGCTGATGAGCGGCGTAGAACACGCCGTTTTCGAGCACATTGTTTAGCTCGAAATACGGCTTCACGTCTGCGTCATTCAAATCGTACTTCGCCTTGCGGACTTGTTCGGCGTAGAAGTCCCAGTCCCAGGGCTGGAGTTGGAAGCCGCCCTTCTGCGCGTCGATGACATCCTGAATATCCTTGCCCTCGCGGGCTGCTCGAGCCGTTGCGCCCGGCACCAAAGCATCCATGAACTTCAAGGCGGCTTCCGGAGTTTTGGCCATCTGGTCGCCGAGTTTCCAGGCCGCGTGGTTGGGATATCCAAGGAGTTGTGCCCGTTGCGCACGAAGTTGCGCCAGATGAGAGATGAGGTCGCGCGTATCGTTGGCATCGCCGCGTTCGGCACGGTTCCAGGATTTCTCGAAGACGGCTTCGCGTGTCGCCCGGACGTTGAGTGAGCCAAGCACTGGCTGCTGCGTCGTGTTCTGAAGCGGAAGCACATAGCCTTCTTGCTTGCGGCTTTGGGCGGCCTGCGCGGCTGCGGCGAGTTGCGAGTCGCTCAAGCCGGCAAGCGCACTCTTGTCCGTTGTCACAAACGCTCCGTTTTTCGTAGCCGCCAGAAGCTTCGTCGAGAAGTCGTTCGCAAGCGTCGCGATCTGCTCGTTCAGCTTCTTTAATTCGGTCTTGTCGGCGTCCGAAAGGTTCGCGCCAGCGCGGACGAAACCGTCATAAGTGACCTGCAACTGCCGCAGCGACTCCGGATCGAGCTTGAGTGATTCGCGCTGCTTATAGACGGCAGCCACGCGCGCAAAAAGTTTTGCGTTCAGGCTGATGGCATCCTGGTGCGCCGCCAGCTTTGGCGCCTCCTCGGCTTGCACTTTTTGAAGCACGGGATTGGTATTCGCAGCGGTGACCGCGCCGAAGGCGGCCAGCACCCGTTGCAAAAGTTGCCCGGTCTTCTCCATGGCCACGAGCGTATTCTCATACGTCGGCGCAGCCGGATTGTCTGCAATCGCCTGTATCTCGGCAAGCTCCTCGGCCATGCCCGCCTCAATCGCTGGTTGATAGTCGTCATCCTTGATCTTGTCGAAGGGAGGCGCGTGGAAAGGCAGCGTACTCGGCGCATAAAACGGGTTCGACGGCCCAAACTTCCCATCGGCGGCCGTGGCCGGCGTGTAGATGGCGCCCAGTGTTATGGCGCCAAATGCGATAAAAGCAGTCATATATTTCAGCATAACCTTCCCAAGGCGTGATGGCATGGTGCATACGCGTACCGGCAGCCCACGCGTACTAATTGTAAGAGAATTCCCGCGTCGGCCACAAGGAATCGCGAACCTGGCTTCGGGGGCAGTTTTGGATTGCCGTTATCGGAGTGAAACGCCCTACTTGATCTGCTGGTCTGCAGACAATGCCTGGTTAATGCTCTTTAGTGTCTGGAATCCGTCTTGGACAACCGTTGTCTTGATATTGTCCCTTGTAACGACAGTGGGTTTCAGCAGGATGGCAGGTACATCCGCCCTGCCGTTGCTTATTGTGCTGTTCGCGCGCGTCTTTTCGCCCTTCGCCAGGCGAACCGCTTCCTCGGCGGCCACTACCGCTTCATTCCCCACCGGCTTATAGACCGTCATGCTTTGCACGCCTTGGGCAATGCAGATGATTGCCGCCAAGTCCGCATCTTGTCCGGAAACCAAGACTTTGCCGGCGAGATTGTGTTCGCGGAGGGCCTGAATCGCGCCTCCCGCCAATCCATCATTGGAAGCGACAACAGCAGCGATGTTGCCCTGAGAGGAATCAATGGCCTTCAGCATAAAAAGGTACGCCTCGGAAGACAGCCAGTCTTTGGTATACGCATCAGCGATCACTTTGATGTCACCGCGCTCAATATATGGCTGCAGAACCTTCATCTGCGCGTCATGCAGAGTTTTCGCACCTTCGTCACGCGGAGAACCCGCGATCAGAACATAATTCCCTTTGGGCGCATGTTTTGCGAGATATTCCGCCTGCATCCAGCCGGTTTCAAGGCGGTCAAAACTCACGTAGAGATCTACATCGCTGTTGAGGACCAGGCGATCGTAGCTGATGACCTTGACGTTGGCCGACTTCGCGGCGTCAACCATCCGGCTAGCTTTTGTGGTATCGCGGGGCATTAAAACCAGCACTTTGATGCCTGCCTTGATCATTTCCTGTATTTGTTGGAACTGACGATCATCGTCTCCGCCAGCGTCGCGGGAGATCACCTCGGCCCCTAACTGCTTGGCGCGCACCTCAAAGGAATTCAGGTCCGTCTGCCAACGCTCGCCCTTCATGTCTTCTATGGAAAAACCAATTTTTAGTTTGTTCGCGTCTTGCGCCAGCACAAGTCGTCCGCTAAGGACGATAACGAATAGGGTGAACACAGCCGTCAGCCTGCGAAGCGCTTTTGTCAAGATGTCTTCCTCCGTATTATGCCGACCATGGCGTCGGCTATCGAAATTCAACGATGCTTAGCAGGATGTTGTGTTCTGCAAAGAGTCGAGCAACGCCGGCCTTGCTTGTACCGGCTTGCGACGAGAACAACGCGGCCGCAATCACGACGCCGCGTCTGGCCGTTTGGACTTAGCCAGTATCTTGCCGACTCGGCATGTAAGCAACTGTCCGACGCTAATCGGTCAACTCATGATATGTGTAAATGAATAAGTCGCGTGTTCGGAAACCAACCCACCGCCCCAAGTCTGACTTACTCGTGCAACACGACGCTCAGGAGAGAAGTGTTTATCTGCAGACCGCCGTTGTACTTGATGAAGCCTAGTTTTCTGAACTTGTTCATGAAGAAATTGACCCGCGAGCGGGTTGTACCGACCATTTCCGCCAGCACTTCCTGCGACACTTTGGGGAGCAATCCGTGGGGCTGGTCATCTCTGCCGTAACGCGCGAGCAATAGGAGTGTGCGGGCCAGCCGCTTCTCGCTCGAGTTGAAGAGCTGATCGACCAGGTCTTCCTCGATCCGAATGTTCCGCGCCAGCATGAACCTGATGAACCGGTCGGAGAGGTCATGCTCCTCGTGGAGCAGCTTCAACATTTCGCTCTTCTCAATGACGAGCACAGTGCTGGACGCTATCGCGGTAGCTGTCCCTATGCGAACGGACTGACCCGCCAGACAGCCCTCACCAAAGAAGTCGCCCGGTCCAAGAATCGCCACGACCGCTTCTTTGCCGACTTCATTGACGACAGTCAGCTTTACACCGCCGCTTTGTAAGTAGATTATGCTCTCGGCGGCAGCACCTTGAGCGTAAACCAGCTCTCCGCGCTTCACCTCCTTGACTTTTCTCGCCACACCGGCGGAATCGAGAAAAGTTTGGGCGTCGAAAGCGTGCTTCTCTCTCAGTTTTGGACTGGATTTGATCTTCCGTGAAGTTGTGGATGCCCGCATAG
>DATEWL010000386.1:0-3894 GCA_035258025.1 Candidatus Acidiferrum sp.
CGCCATGCTGCAAACGCTTCCAGGCACGGGGCAGCGGTTGCGCGACGTGAGAAATTGCCATTGCTTCGGGGTGAAGTGCGTCAGCTCATCGAGGCCGATGAACAGAAACTCGGCGCCCTGATACTGATAGACGTCATTCTCGTTGCGGCAGTAGCCGAAGCGCGTCGTCGAGCCGTTGCGCCAGGTTGCAACATGCTTTGACTCGTTGTACTTCTTGTAAAACTGCCGCGGCACATCGCGGCGGAAGTACGCGAGCAGCGACGATTCCAGCTCCGGGTACGTGCGGCGAAGCAGAAGCGTGTCCGCTCCGCTCCACGCGTTAGCCTGAAAGATCGCCTCCCAAAGTAGTGCCTTGGTTTTGCCCGGGCCCGCAGCTCCGCCAAAGAGCCGGTATTTGGCGGAACTGTCGTGAAACTGCTGCTGGCGAGGAAACGGCCGATAAAATTGGCTGAAATCCACTTAACGGTAGATCTTTGTGAATCGGCTGCCGACGATCCAAGCAGCAACCGCGCTGAGCATGCCGGCCTTCACGCCCAGCCCAAGTGTGTGCCAGGAAGCCAGGAAGGCCCAGACAAACCCGCCAACACCCAGGACTTTCAACACGTAGTCGAGATGGATCAATCACGATCTCCGGCGATTCCTCTGCCGCAGCGGTTGGGCCCTTGCCGTATTTCATTTCTAGAAGTCGCTCCGACATGCGCTGGGCGATTTTCTCGTCCTTCGATTTCACGAGCCGCGCGCAAGCCTTATAGAGATCGACATGTTGATGCATGGCGTCCACAAACCCTGCCCCGTCCGCAGGCAAAGGCTTTGAGCCCCGCGGGATATTCACCGTGGATTTCTCGTTCTTGTCTTCCTGCTCGTTCGTATCGCTTGGGACGCGCGGCGTGCCCGTACCGGCTTGGTTCTTATTTTTTCCGCGCCGGCGCTTCGTTCCACCTTCCGCGGGCGGAGCCACCTCAGCGCACACATCGCGTTCCGTACCGGCCGCGGCGGGAGGCGCGGCGGCCGCAGTGGGAAAATCGCGTGCATCGTCAGACGCAGCCCCGCCCTTTTCGAGCGGCGCTTCCATTTCCTGCGCCGCGTGGGAAGGTGAAACGGGACCATGACCGTTCACTCTCGAGGCGCTCGTATCATGGCCATTGCTTTTCATTTTTGGAGTTTTGCTCCGTTTTGCCGGGGTGACGCCGCGCGTCCGGCGAACCTGCCCCGGCGAGCCGGGGTCGGATATCACTCCAGAGCGCTTCGCGCGCTCCGGCGACTTCTCGATACTTATTGCTGAGTTCACGGCTGGTCAGCTCTCAGGCCGCTATCGGGTATTGCTTTCGCGCCCAGAGGACTACGCGATCGTGAGGGACCGCCGCGAGCTCGCAGATAAGTCTCAGTATTGCTTCTTCGAGCGGCTCATCCGCGCGAAGAAACTCGCGCGCACACGTGCGTTCGAGTGGCTCTGATCCGTCAGCCAGGAGCGGCTGTTGCGCGTCCGCGTAGACCTGTCCAAGCACCGCGCGCCAGAGCTTCCGCTCGGGCGTGATAACCGGATCGTTGATCCAAATGGCGCTGTTTGTTTTCATGAGCGATATGCCAGGCCGACGGGATTCGCCGGCGGTGCGGGCGTCGAAAATCGCCGGCAAGATGCAGTCGACTACCAGGAATTCGCGCGCGTTAAACCAGGAGTTTCTCGGTGAGGCCGCTGCCGCCCGTCGAGGAAGAAAACTTGATGCGCAAGAATCTTGCCTGCACGCCATTTACGGTGCGCGCTTCGCCCGCGGTGTTCGTCGTGGTGTCGATGGTCTGATACTCCGTATCGACGTCGGCCATTGCGCCCTGCAGAATCAGGCTTACGGCCGTCGGCGCGGTCCCAAAAATCGTCTGCCAACGCACGGCTGTGCCTGTATCCGGCTGTCCGGCGTAGCTGGGAATCGCAAATTGGCTGCCCGCCTGGGCGCTGCCGGGGAATGTTTCGTTGTTGAAGCTAAATCCCACGTCACCGGGGAAAAGTGAGCTGGGTGGAACCGCATTTTGATAGCTCGGCATCTTGGCTCCTTTGTGCGCGACTTGCTCTTGCGCGAATTCGTGCGGAAATCGTTGATGCAAAGACACTTCGGCGCCTGCATCAGCGGCGCGGAAATCGTGTTTTTAGAGTGAAGCTCTGATCTTTTGGGAGTCAGGCGCTTGGAGGGAGCGCCGAAAAGCAGCCCTAAAATGCAAAACGCTCCGACTGAGTCGGAGCGCACTGTACTACACGGGAAGGAATACCACATCTCTAATTTTTGTCAAGAGGAATCTTTATATTTTTTCACTTTTTCTTGACTCCCTTTGTTTTCAAGAGCATAGTCCCGTCATTCCCAGGAGAAATTCCCCGGAAATATTCCCACCGCACCTTAAGGAGGTCACCATGCCGCTCTATTGCCATCAAGTCAGCTACACCAAGGAAGCCTGGGCCCGGCTCATCGCCAATCCGCAGGACCGGATCGAGGTCGTCAGAGTTCCCATTGAGAAGCTCGGCGGAAAGCTGCAGACGGCCTATTTTGCCTTCGGCCCTTACGACGCCCTGGTCATCACCGAGATGCCCGACAATGTTTCGGCGGCGGCCATGGCCATTGCCTTCGCAGCCGGCGGTGCGGTTGCCAGCATGCAGACGACACCACTCGTGACCGCCGCAGAAATGGTGGAAGCCCTGCGCAAAGCCGGGACCTGCGGCTACAAGTCCGTTCTCGCGGACAGCTCGGCTGCCGCAGCCAGCGCCTGATCGCCTGCATAGGGCGTCACCAAAAAATAAGTCCAGCCCACTCAGAGCGCCCGAAGTCCGTTTACGACGCGAGAAGTAAATGTGTCGGTAATTGTGCCCCCTCGGCCGTTGCGGGTGCGAGGCTCTCCGCTCGGACGAACCCCTATGAGACATTCGCATGTTGCTCTTGTTCTCCTGGTGGAGGGCAGCACTGTCGCCTTCGATGCTCTGCCCTCTTCATCCGGACAAAGTGCCGCGACGCACAGATTTCCACAGAAGAACAGAATGTAATCTCCTAGACTAACAACTATTCGATAGTTTATAGTCCAGTCACTCCAACTCGCACCCATCCTGCGACGCGGAAAGGTTTTAGTAAGGAGCTACCGATGATCATCGGCGAACGCTTGCGCGTCCTGCGCGAGGAAAAGAAACTCTCCCAAGGTGATATTGAGAAACGCACTGGCCTGCTGCGCTGCTATCTTTCGCGCGTGGAAAATGGCCACACCGTCCCTGCTATCGAAACGCTGGAAAAACTCGCTCGAGCACTGGAAATGCCGCTCTATCAACTTCTTTACGATGGAGACCAGCCACCCAAGCAGGATATTCCAGCTGCCTGGACCGAATCCGGCAGCAATGCCTGGGGCAGTTCGGGAAAAGACTTGCGGTTCATGCGAAAGCTCAGACATCTGCTGAGCAAAATGGATTCGCAAGATCGCTCTCTGTTGCTCTTCACGGTCCAACAGATGGCCAAGAAGAAGAAATCGCCCGCGGCAGCGGCCGCAGCTTCAGCCGACTAGGTTGGGCTCAAGGCTGAGGTATAGCCGCGGTCCGCGCATCATCTTTTTCATCGCCGGACTTTTTACTTTGGGCCCATTCTTGGCCCAATATCCGATCTAAATGGAATCGTCTTCTCGAAGGACTGCGTTACCGCGTCTGCGATGAAGAAGTATCAGCGAGCAACTTTGCCCAGCCGCGCTTTTTGCACGCGACGCTCTGCTAAACTCTGCCTGTGAACTCTCAGGGAACAATGCCGCGCCTTGCGAATATCCGTCTGCATCCCATCAAAGCCCTCGACCCTGTGCCTGTAAACGAAGCGCGCATCGGACCGAATGGCGGTCTTGAGCTCGACCGCGTTTGGGCTCTCTACTCTGCCGACGGCCGCT
>DATEWL010000387.1:0-9410 GCA_035258025.1 Candidatus Acidiferrum sp.
CGGTATCGGCGTTGCTGGTGTCCAGCGTGGGAATGATCGCGGCACTCGTCGTAGATTATTTGTCTCCTGCTAAAGCGTACATCTACATGCTGGGGTCGGCGTTTCTTGGCGGAATTTTCGTCTGGCAAATGATTTTTGTCACTCATCTTGCATTTCGCCGCCGAACGGAAAAGTGGGCAAAACCTCCGCTGAGACTCGCTCCGCAGGGGCCGTGGAGTTCTGCTTTCGGACTGGCAGCGCTTACTGCCGTGCTCATTTCGACGTGGTGGGTCCCTGGTCTGCGCATAACGCTGAGGGCGGGGGTTCCCTGGCTTGTCTTCATTTCGCTGTGCTACCTTGTGTGGAGAAGGGTCCGTTCCCAGAAGATTTCTGATGGAGTTGTGAAAGATGGATGAACTGCTAAAGTGGCGCGGCGAATTTCCGATCCTTGAGCGCACGACGTATATGATCAGCAATTCGCTGGGTGCCATGCCTCGAGGCGTGTACGACGAAATGCGAGCTTACGCCGATTCATGGGGCGAGCGCGGTGTGCGGGCCTGGGAAGAGGGCTGGTGGGAGATGGCCGTCAACGTAGGCGACAAGATCGCACCGTTGATTGGCGCGGGACGGGGCGAAATCTCGCTGCATCAAAACGTCACGCTGATTCAGGCGGTGATCAGTTCGTGTTTTGATTTTCACGGGCCGCGCAACAAGGTGGTGCTGACGGACCTGGAATTTCCATCGATTCAATACTTCTACCATGAACAGTGCCGTAATGGTGCAAGGGTCGAACTCGTCCCCAGTGGCGATCCCGTGCGATTCGACCTCAGCAAGTTTCTTGACGCGATTGATGAGGCCACGCTGCTGGTGCCGATCTCACAGGTGCTGTTCCGAAGTGCTTACATCGTGGATGCACGAGCGATTATTGAAAAAGCGCATCGGGTTGGGGCGCACGTCATCCTCGATCTCTTTCAGGCTGCGGGCACGATTCCTGTCGACGTCCGCGGTCTGGGCGCGGATTTTGCGTGCGGCGGCGTGCTCAAGTGGTTGTGCGGCGGACCAGGCGTGGGGTATCTCTATGTTCGGGAGGATTTGCGCGCGAAGCTGCAGCCGGCGATCGCGGGCTGGCTTGCGCACCGGCGGCCCTTTGCGTTTGAGACTGGCGCTATCGATGCCCGAGAGGATTCCTTCCGCTATTTGAATGGCACGCCGCACATTCCTGCGTTGTACGCGTGCCAGCCGGGACTCGACATTCTGAACAAAGCCGGGATTGGCGCGATTCGCGAAAAATCGATGCGCATGACCGCCCGGCTCTTCGACGGTGCGAAAGCTCATGGATGGCGGGTAAACACCTCGGAAAATCCTGCAGAGCGAGCCGGAACGATTTCCGTCGACTGCCCGCATGCGGCCGAGGTATGCCGCGAGCTGCTGGCGCGAGAGATTCTGGTGGATTACCGTCCAAAGGCCGGCGTGCGGCTCTCGCCACATTTTTACAATCGTGAAGAGGAATGCGTCCTGGCGATTGCCCAAATCTCGGACATTCTCGAAACACGAGCTTGGGAAAAGCACGCCGCTGCGTTCTCGCATGCCTGAGGAGTTGGAAAGTGCGGTGGCAAGAGGCAAGGAGACGGTGCGACTGAGATGAAACTGTTTCGCGATAGCTCGGCAAACGAGACGTACGGTAAGAGCTCCGGCATGGATGGATTCGCTTTGCAGCGCGCTGAAATGATCGAAAAGCAATTGCGGCGGCGTGGTGTTCGTGATCCCGGCGTGCTTGCGGCTATGGACGCCGTGCGTCGAGAAGAGTTTGTGCCGAAGGAGTTTCGTCAGCGGGCGTACGAAGACGCGCCGTTGCCGATCGGTGAGGGCCAGACGATTTCGCAGCCTTACATTGTTGCGGCAATGACGGCCGCGCTACACGTTACGGGTAACGAGAGCGTCTTGGAAATCGGGACGGGGTGCGGCTACCAAGCGGCGATTCTTTCGCACTTGGCGAAAATCGTTTTCACAATCGAGTCGCGCTCAGAACTTGCTTCCTCGGCCTCGGCCAGACTTGAGCGGCTCGGGTATGGGACTATTCATGTTCACTGTGGCGACGGCACGCTGGGGCTGCCGGAACTTGCCCCGTTCGACGCGGTACTCGTTGCCGCGGCTGCGCCAGCGGTGCCGGAACCGCTTCGTTCGCAGCTCGCCGAAGGTGGCCGGCTGATTTTGCCGGTAGGCGACGCGGAGAATCAGGAATTGCTCTACATTGAGCGACACGGGAATTCGTTCGAGACACGCACCCTGGAAGCGTGCCGGTTCGTACCCCTCATTGGCTATCACGGATGGAAGGAACCGCCGGCGCGATGAGTGCCGCTGCTCCTGACCTTTCGATTGTAATTCCCTCCTATAACGAAGAGCTGCGCCTTCCCTCCACTCTCGAGCAAATCGCAGCTTATCTTCCAAGTTTGGGAGCAGAGACAGAGATTCTTGTGGTTGATGATGGCTCGAAAGACCGAACGGCAGGGGTTGCTGAGTCTTACCGGAAGACACTTCCAGGCCTGCGGGTCATTTCGAACGGCGTAAATCGCGGCAAGGGGTTCAGCGTCCGCCACGGAATGCTTGAAGCGCGTGGCCAGAGCGTGCTTTTCACAGATGCCGACCTCTCCGCGCCGATTGAAGAAGCCCCAAAACTTCTCGAGGCTTTGAAGACTTACGATGTGGCGATAGGCTCGCGGGCGCTCGACCGCAGTCTTATTACCGTACATGAGTCACGCTTCCGCGAGTTCGCGGGTATTATTTTTAACACGATCGTGCGCGTGATCTTGCGGCTGCCCTTTGTAGATACGCAGTGCGGGTTCAAAGCATTTCGGCGCGAACGCTGCCAAATCCTTTTCGAGCAGCAGCGCATCGAGCGGTTCGGGTTCGATCCCGAATTGCTCTATCTGGCCCGGCATCACGGACTGCGCACGATCGAGATTCCCGTTCGGTGGGGGCATTCGCCTGCGACAAAGGTCAATATGTTTCATGACAGCATTCAAATGTTTTTGGACGTGTTCACGATCCGCTGGAACGCGATCAAGGGTCGCTATCCCAGGCGGTCATCGGCGGCATAGTGGCGAATATGCTTTGTTTCACAAAGTACTTGACAGAAGCGCGTTTTTGGTGTATGCTGTTTTTATGGTAGCTGCTGGCCCCCTCCGTTCGAATAAGCGCGAACCCATCCCTATCGACGCTCGCGCGGCCGACCATCTCAAATACATACGCGAGACCATGGAGAGCGCGGCAGAGTTTACTGCCGTGCCCGGCTGGGGCGGCGTGGCGATGGGTATTACGGCACTCGCGGCTGCCTTTGTGGCAGCGCGCCAGTCATCTCCTCGCGCCTGGCTTACGGTCTGGCTAGTTGAGGCTTTCGTTGCCGTAGCGATCGCCGCGCCGACAGCCGTCACGAAAGCGCACCGCGCAAATTCGACTCTTTTCTCAGGTCCGGGGCGGAAATTCCTGTTTAGTTTTGCTCCACCGATCATCGTTGGCGGCTTGTTGACTTTCGCTCTCTATGCCGCTGGGGCTGCGGCCGTGTTGCCGGGCGTTTGGCTGCTACTCTATGGGACTGCTATCGTCACGGGCGGAGCGTTTTCCGTGCGCGTGGTTCCGGTCATGGGCTTTTGCCTGATGAGTCTCGGCGCTGCGGCGCTTCTTGCACCCGCTGCGTGGGGCGATGCGTTTATGGCGGCGGGATTTGGCGCATTGCAAATCGGCTTTGGAATTTGGATTGCGCGGCACCACGGGGGATAAAGAGAATTTCATGGCGAAGTCATCCTCAGCGCATCAGGAACGGGTCCAGCGCACGCGCGAACGTGATGCGTCACTGGCCGCCGTCCGCGGATCCGGGCGGGAAGCCGTCTCCCCTGACCTGGACCGATTGATACATGAGCGGATCCGGCTAGGGATAGTGAGTGCGCTGGCTGTGAATCGCTCGCTGACTTTCAACGAGCTCAAGGCTCTCCTTAAGACTACCGACGGCAATCTGAGCGTCCACGCTCGCAAACTCGAAGAAGCGGATTACATCGTCTGCACGAAATCCTTTGATGGACGGCTGCCCAAGACTGAGTACCGGCTGACGGCAGCGGGCCGGCGTGCGCTGGAGCGCTACCTGAACCATATGGAGGCGCTGATTCGCGCGACGCGCGAGGGCTGAGCCCGGCAAAAATTTTTTTGCGCAGCACTTTGTAATATAGAGTAGTTTATATCCCTTTCCCCAGCGGCGGAGAAAGTAGAAAAAACATGCAGCAATTGACCACGCAGCACATCATGACGACGAAGACCCCCTTGGCACTGGAGCCCGGCCTGCACGTCGCCATCATCTCAGATGGAAACGGGCGCTGGGCCACTTCGCGCGGACTACCTCGCTCCGCCGGGCATCGCGCGGGAGCCGAATCGGCGCGGCGCATTATAGAAGCAGCGCCCCGCCTGGGAATTCATACACTTACGCTATTCGCGCTATCCTCGGCCAATTGGAAGCGGCCGGCCGCCGAAGTTAATGCGATTCTTCGTCTTCTGCACGAATACCTACTGGTGGAAACATCGCATTGCATCGAGGAAGGCGTGCGCCTAAGCGTCATCGGCCGCCGCGACCGCATCCCCGCCACACTGCGCCAAGCCATAGCTGATTCCGAGGCCGCCACGGCAAACGGGATGAGGCTTCATCTTCGGCTGGCGATCGATTACTCCGCCCGCGAGGCGATCTACCACGCCGCTTGCCGCTTTTATAAAGTCACCGAGCTATCGCCCGAGTCGTTCTCGAATGTCCTCGCGGAAGTTCTTCGCGGCGGCTCCACGGAAGTGGACCTCCTCATACGAACGGGAGGCGAGCAACGGCTTTCTGATTTTCTTCTGTGGGAGTGCGCGTTCGCTGAGTTCGTTTTCCTACCGAAACGCTGGCCAGATTTCAGCATCGCGGATCTCGAAAGCGCGGTCCAGGAGTTCGGCAGGCGCGAGCGCACACGCGGAGCCTTGCCCGACGCAATTGCAGGATAGGCGCTCTTTTCCAAGGTAGGTTTGCATTAACCCGTTCTTGCCGCGCTCATCGCGGCCTTTATCAACCCAAATAAGTTGCCTCTAATCAATCCGTTACACTTAGCAGCCAAGCATCTTTCGACAATGCCGAGGCTCGTGCCCTGACATTTGGCCCTCGTGTGGCGTCTATATCCCAGGAGCGAGGAATGGGAACTATGGGACTTGCGCTGCCCTGGGAGACTAAAATCTCTTCCGTGCCGCGCGAACGGGAGATGCGAGTGGAACCTTCCGAAAACCTGACAGGCCGCCCCAGCGAGACTGCGGCGCCTGCTGCTGCGACTGCGGCAATCTCTGAGGATGCCGAGTTGGCGGAGCGTTGCCGAACCGGTGATCTGGGCGGCTACGAGCGTCTCTATGCACTGCACGGGGCGCGTATGAAAAACGTGGCGCGCAATCTCCTGGGCAACCCGATTGATGCCGAAGATGCCGTGCAGGAGACATTCTTGAAAGTGCAGCGAAGCATCGGCGGCTTTCGCGGGCAATCGAGCTTTGTCACCTGGACGTATCGAATTCTCATCAACACTTGCTACGACGCGCGGCGCAGCCGGGTGCGAAAAAAAGAAGTGGCGAACGACGACAGCGAAGACTCGCCGCGGCCGGAGCCGCGCGCACCGGGAGCGCATCCTTCGCTGCGGATGGCGCTGGAACGCGCACTGGCTAGCTTGACGAAGCATCAGCGCGACGTTTTCTTGTTGTACGAAGTCGAAGGCTTCCATCATGCGGAAATCGCCGGAATGCTGGAGATTACGGAGACAGCCTCGAAGAACACACTCTTTCAGGCAAAGAGAAATCTTCGCCAGGTGCTTGAACCTCCGCGCGGCAATAGCGCCGCAGGGGCACGGTGAACCACGATGAATATTACATGTGAAGACCGCGACAGGATTTTTGAGGATGGCACCCTAGTAGAATGGGCTGCACTCGAAGCGCACAGCGCGAACTGCGCCGCCTGCGCTGAAGAGCTGGGCGCCTGGAAAGCGCTTAGCGCCGCCGCAAAAGAGATGCGCGACCACTCCGATGTGCCTTCGCTTTGGCCGCGCATCGAGCGCTCGCTCACCGAAGCAGCCGCCGCTAAGGAACAACGCGCAGAACGCTGGAGTTGGTTCTCGCTCGGATTCGGCCTCTCTCTTGGATGGCAAACCGCTGCGGCTGCTGCGCTGGTGCTGATCTTGACTGCTTCCGCCGGCTGGGTTTATTTGCATCGCGCTGGGCCTGCACCTTCAAGCGACCAGTCTCTTCTGAAGACGCCAGCTCTGGCAGAGGTGGAGCGTGCGCAGGCCGCTTATGAACAAGCGATAGACAAGCTGGCTGCAGATGCCAAACCGCAACTCGAAAATCCCGCGACACCCTTGCAGGCGAGCTATCGCGAGAAACTGCTCGTGCTGGATAGCGCCATTAACGATCTTCGCTTGCAGGCCGGGATGAATCCGTCCAATGCGCACCTTCGTCAGCAACTGCTCGCGATGTATCAGGAGAAACAGCAAACGCTGGAAGATATTTTGGAGGAAAAGCGATGAAGTTGTTTTGTTCGAATAAGAATAGAGAGCGTTTGCGCGGAGCGCGATTGGCGGGCGGAATTGCGGCTGTCCTTCTGCTTACGGCATATCCCGCATTGGCTTCGGGAAACTGGCCGCAGGAGGAAGTCACGCGCAATTTTGACAAAACATTGACGCTGGGTGCCGGGCAGTCCGTTCGCGTCGAGCACAAATTCGGCGAAGTCAAGGTACACGGCGAATCCGGACGCGAGGTCAAGATCTCCGCCGTCATCCGCGCGCAGGCCAGCTCGCATGACGAAGCTGAGTCCTTCGCGCAGAAAATCCAGATTGAAGTACAACAAACCGGTGAAGGCATCAGCATTCGCACAATTTATCCGCCTGAAGAAAACAAATGGTTTCATATCAGCAAACATTCGTCCTGGTCCGTCAGCTATGACATCGCGGTGCCGACGGATACCCCTCTGAATATCCGTAACAGTTTCGGAAGCGTGAACGTCGCTCGTGTCCACGGTGCGGTGGAGGTTGAAAACGGTTACGGCTCGCTTACCATGCAGGAAGTTGGCCCAGTGCGGCTGAACAATTCTTTCGGCAGCATTGAGCTGACCGGCACAGCCGGCAACGCCGTCGTCAACAATAAGAACAGCTCGGTGCAGGTTTCTGACGTGAAAGGCACTCTCGACGTGCAAGACCGCTTCGGGAGCGTCACCGTGCGGAGCGTTCAAGGCGCAGCGACGATTACCGGAGGCAATGGAACGATCACGCTCGACGGCGCGGCGTCGGCGAATATCACGACTTCTTTTGGCGGCGTGGACGCTAGAAATGTTCACGGTGATTTGTCTGTTCGCGACAACAACGGAAATATCGACGTGACCGCAGTCGCCGGCTCTTTGGATGTCAGCGACAGTTTTGGAAACGTGGCATTCACCGACGTCAAGGGCCGCGTAAACTGCACGACCAACAACGGCCGGGTGAAGGCAAGCTCGCTGATAGGGACTTCCGCGACCATCCGTGATTCCTTTGGCAACATAGAGCTGGAGAATCTCAACGGTTCTCTCGATGCGGAGACGTCCAACGGGAAAATTACGGTCCGCGACATCCGGGGAGCCGTCACACTCAAGTCCTCGTTTGGAGCTATTGAGGCAACGAACATCCCGAAGGGAATCCGTGCCATCACGGGAAATGGAGCCATAACGTTGACGGACATCGGAGCTGACGCTTACGCGAAAACAAGCTTCGGCAGCATCGTGGCCGAACGCATCAACGGCAACTTCACGGCCGAAGACAGCAATGGCTCGGTTACCGCGCGAAATGTGAAAGGCGACGTCAGCGTGAATACGTCCTTCGCAGGAGTGACGCTGGAATCCATAGGGGGTCGCATCCGAGTGGACAATCAGAACGGAGCGATTTCCGTTCTTGCTATGCGCCCTGCCAGTGGTTGCCGCGAAATCTCTCTCAAGACGTCCTTCTCGTCCATCCACGTTCGCGTCCCGGACGGCGTGGGTTACAACGTTGCTGCACGGACTTCTTTCGGGAGAGTTTCCTCCGAGTTGCCGGTTACGGCAACGGGAAATATTGGAGGAGATTTGCTGAACGGGACGATTGGAGCGGGGGGCTGCCAGTTGCAGCTGACCAATTCGAACGGAAGCATTGAGATTGCCAAGGCACCTTAAGGAGAAGTGGCGAAGCGGCTTATTTGCGCGCATCAGAGCTAGGGTTGATGTACTGAACCTCGCGCAAGAACCATAGCAAATGCTTTCTTGAGGATGCGTGTCGCGGTCTCGGTCAAGTGATACTGGCCGAGTTCGTCTTCGCTGGCAAAAGCCACGTCGGTCACATCGCTTCCGGCGTGTGGTTCTCCGCTAATGCGCTCGCACAAATAATCCACGATGACGAAGTGAAAGCGAGGTTTTTGTTTTCTTTCGGGAGTCCGCGTGCCATCGTCCGGAAATATACGGTCGAAGACCTCAATGAGCTCAAGCACGGAGACGTCTAGTCCAGTTTCTTCACGTAGCTCACGCGCGACACCTTCTTGCAGGGATTCTCCGAGCTCGAGGGTTCCGCCAGGAATGGACCATTCGCCGCGTAGAGGCTCGCTGCCGCGGCGGATGAGTAGGGCGCGTCCATTCTCGATGATCACGCCACCAACACCGACGACGGGACGCTCGGGATATTCGCGGGAAGACGTCACTTTAGGAAATCTGCCCTGGGCGGTTTACAATCCAAGCAGCCGCTCCGCGCATTAGAGTTGACTTAGGACAACGCGGTATATAATACGCCATGGTGGCGGCGGCACAATCTGTAGGGCCCCGCCCTGCGAACATTTCTACGGAGGATGGAGCCGTGATCCGTTGCCCTGAGTGTTCCACCGAAATTGATGTGGACGAAGACGAAGTCGAAGAAGGCGAAATCCTGAGCTGCCCCGAGTGCGAATCCGAGCTTGAGGTCTCGCAGACGCATCCCGTGCATCTGAACCTCATCTCCGACGACCTCGATGAAGAAGATGATGATGACGAGGAAGACGAGGCCAAAGAAAACGGCGACCTCCTTAAAGACGACGAGGAGGATGACGAGGAAGAAGAAGAGGACGAAGAGTAATCGGCTGCGACCGCCCGTCCAGCATCCCCAACCATCCGCGCAAGCATCTAATTTGACAGGAGTGGACTTATGAAGAGTCCCCGGTGGTTTGTTGTCGTGGGAATGGCGGCGTTTTCAGTTTGCTTTGCTCCGGCCTTTTTCCGAGCGCAGGAGCCCGCACCTCCAGCTCCGCCGGTCCCGGCTGCCTCTCAGCCAGCAACTCCTGAAAAGCCGCAGAAACAGAAGTACAGTCATGCGGACGACTTTCTGATCATCGGAACGATCTTCGATCCCAAG
Source organism: Candidatus Acidiferrum sp. (assembly GCA_035258025.1). Classification (GTDB taxonomy): domain Bacteria; phylum Acidobacteriota; class Terriglobia; order Acidiferrales; family UBA7541; genus Acidiferrum. Next base: position 9,402 of record DATEWL010000387.1, read on the forward strand.
GGTTATGCA
>DATEWL010000388.1:0-2881 GCA_035258025.1 Candidatus Acidiferrum sp.
CACTCCACTCCTTCCCTGGCCTTTCTACCCACTATTCACCACTCACTCCCCCTCCCCACTTTTCCACACATTTCCACAGCCGTAACAAACCCAGCAATCCCCACTCAACTCCTTCAATCCTCTCGACTTCCATTTATCTCATTCGAATCCGTTCCCTCCGTTCGAATGAGCATCCAGTAACCTATTAAAGTGATTGACAGCCCCACGCTTTTGCTGCTACCATTCCCTATGGTTCGCTTTTACCCTGCCTGCCCTGAGGAACGAAGGGAGCGCCGAAGGGCACGCCACCCCTTCTTCAGCCTTCGTAGCGGAGCGGCCTCAGCCAGCCATTTTTCTCCAATCCTTCCTGTTCCCTCCAAACCTGACCCCTCCTCCTGCTCTTCCCCCCAAAACCTTTCAACCTTCCAACCTTCCAACTTTTCAACGTTTCTCCGCTCAATCCCCGCCGTTTCCTCTGCATTCTCTGTGAATGGCGCATGCCCCGCCTTCACACCGGACCTTCAATCCTCGACGGTTGACTCACCTTCCCTAACCCCTTTCCCTGCCAATGTTGACGCCGCGTCAGACATAAGTCCTTTGTTTGTCACTCTTACAAAAAACACCGGGGGTGGTATCCCTCTTTTTATCTGTTTTTTACCGAATTGCTCGCTCACTCTGGATGAGAGCCGGAGGCCCCATTGAACCTTGATCATGCGCTCTTGAAGAGCCTCCCAAAGGTTCTGCTCCACGAACACTTGGACGGCGTCCTCCGCCCCGAAACCGTCATCGAGTTGGCCAAGACCGCCGGCTACGACGGTCTTCCCACGAAGAATCCGGAAGACCTCGCCCACTGGTTTCACCAGGGAGCCAATCAGGGAAGCCTCGCAAAATATCTGGAAGGCTTTGCGCACACCATCGCCGTGATGCAAACCGAAGAAGCCCTCGAGCGCGTGGCCTATGAACAAGCGGAAGACCTGGCCGGCGACGGCGTAGTCTATTTCGAGACTCGCTTCGCCCCGGTTTTTCACACGCGCACGGGTTTGAGCCACCAGCAGGTAGTCTCCGCCGTCCTAAAAGGTTTGGAGCGCGGCAAACACGACTTCGGAATTTCCTCAGGCCTGATCATCTGCGCGATGCGCAATATGGACGTGTCGCTTGAAATGGCCGAGCTCGCCGTGGATTTTCGCGCGCGCGGCGTTGTCGGATTCGATCTCGCCGGTGAAGAAGGCGGATTCCCTCCCAAAAAACATGTCGACGCTTTCCACTATATTCAACGCCAGAATTTCAGTATCACGATTCACGCCGGCGAAGGCTTTGGCAAGGAATCGATTTGGCAAGCCATTCAGTACTGCGGCGCACACCGCATCGGCCACGGCACGCGCCTCATCGATGACATCGCCGTCGCTGAAGACGGCAAAGTAGTGAAGTTGGGCGACCTCGCGCAATACGTTCTCGATAAAAGAATCCCGCTGGAAATCTGTCTGCTCAGCAACGTGCAAACAGGAGCCGCTCGCAGCCTTGCCGAGCATCCCTTCAAGACTCTCTATCAGGAGAAATTTCGTGTCACGCTAAACACCGACAATCGCCTGATGAGCGACACCACCATGACCAAAGAATTCGAGGCCGCCAGAGATACCTTTGGCCTGTCGCTGAACGACTTTGAAGTCCTCACTATCAACGCAATGAAGAGCGCTTTTCTGCCGTATCACCAGCGCTGCGATTTCATCTACAACGTGCTCAAACCAGGCTACGCCAAAATCCGCCGTTTTCAGGAAGAACAATGACGCCGCGAACCCCGACCGAACCCGTTGTAGGGGCACAGCATGCTGTGCCCGTCTTGCCTTGGTATGTAGATGAATATGGTTCTTCCCGTTTATCTCTTCCACCCGCTTTCGCGCTGCTGAGCGCGTCTTCATTCGTCTCAAGCGGCGAGAGCTGCCAGCGTTTCCGAAAGCACCAGCACTCCCCGCGCAATGTCCTCCGGAGAAGCGTATTCATCAGGACGGTGGCTGTATCCATTCCGGCAAGGAATAAACAGCATAGCGACAGGGGCGATCCGCGACATAAAAAGTGAATCATGATAAGCGCGGCTCACCATCGGCATCGAAGCGAATCCATATTTCGCGCAGGCCCGCGAGAGAGCTTCGACAATCGCAGGAGTGCAGTGCGCCGGCGCATCAGCGTTAACAACCTCTTCGCGAATCGAAACTTGCCGCTTCCTTGAAACTGTTTCGCGCGCGGTTTCGATCACGCGCATCGCAGCGTCACGCCGCTCAAGATTCGTATCGCGAATGTCGAGAGTTAATTGGACGCGGCTAGGAATGCTATTGACCGCGCCAGGAAATACGTCGCAAATGCCCACGGTCGCCACCGTATCGATAGCCCCGCTAGTCTTCGCCGCGTCTTCGATCGCGAGGGTCAACTCCGCCGCGGCGCACAGCGCGTCTCTTCGATCGGGCATGAGCACAGCCCCCGCGTGCCCGCCCGCGCCTTCGATCGAAAAGCGGAGACTTGCCGGCGCCGCGATGCTGGTAACAATGCCGAGTGAAATTTTCTGCTGCTCGAGCAAAGGGCCTTGTTCGATGTGAAGTTCCGCGAACGCTTTGTAGTAGCCGTTGTGCAGTTTCACGTCTTCAAGCGGCGCGTTGTATCCGGCGTTCCTCCGGACTTGTTCCAGCGAAGCGCCGTCCTTGTCGACGAGCTTTCGCGCCGCAGCCGGAGCCATCGTGCCGGACAACAGCCGGCTCCCGAGGCAACCGATGCCAAAACGTGTCGGCTCTTCGGATGTGAACATGAGCAATTCGATCGAATGTTTCGGACGAAAACCGCCGCGCTGCAAGGAACGAATTGCCTCGAGTCCGCCGAGCACGCCCACAACGCCATCGTACTTTCCGGCGTTGGG
>DATEWL010000389.1:0-4025 GCA_035258025.1 Candidatus Acidiferrum sp.
GCGGGGCGTTTGCCAAACGGCAGGCGCCCCGCCCATCTTTTTTTGCGGCTTAATTTTCACTGCTTAATTTCGGCTTCGGTGTGAAATCAGCAGCCCATCTCGCGTAAGATTCATCCTTCCGAGCATGGCAAACCAATCTTCGCCCCCGCCCAAGCCAAAGCGAGCACTTTCCGCTTCATCGCCGATTTTTCTGTTCGTCATTCCCGGTTTGCCGGAAATTCGTAAGGGTCAAAACCTGCGTAAATTGATTGCTCTTGCTGCTCGCCGTGCGAAAATGGCTTTTGAAGACGGCGACGTTCTGGTGGTCGCGCAAAAAATTATATCGAAGGCTGAAGGGCGCATCGCCCGGCTCTCCAAGTTTAAACCTTCCTCCCAAGCCTTAGCCTTGGCCAAGAAACTCGCGAACGATCCGCGCTTCATCGAGGTAGTCCTCCGCGAATCTCGGCGCATTGTCCGCGCGGAGCGCGTCCTCATCGTCGAGACGCATCACGGTTTCGTTTGCGCCAATGCAGGCGTGGACCATTCGAACGTCGGCGGGCGCGATTTCGTCACTCTCCTGCCGAAAAATCCCGACCGTTCCGCCCGGCGCCTCGCCGACTCACTGCGCAAGCAAACGCAAAAACGCGTCGCCGTCATCATCAGCGACACGTTTGGCCGCCCCTGGCGCTTGGGTCTGATCAACGTAGCCATCGGCGCGTCCGGCGTCCCATCTCTCGTCGATCTTCGCGGCACGCGCGACCGCCATCGCAAACTTCTCCGCGCTACAATCCTAGCCGTCGCCGATGAACTCGCCGCCGCCGCCGGACTGCTGATGGACAAATCCGCAGGCACTCCCGTAGTTGTCATTCGCGGGTATCGCCACAACTTCGTCCAAGATCCCGCTGCCCGCATTATCCGCTCGGCCAGCGAAGACCTCTTTCGTTAACGTGCCGGCCTTGCGTCCAGTTTAGTTTCTTGCTCACGCGCAACGATTTCCGCTTGCGTGAATCTCCACCTCCCAGCATCCTTGTTTCGCCATGTCTCCCACAAAAAAACTCTCGGTCACCGCTCTGGCAGGTGGTATCGGCGCATCGAAGCTCCTCCTCGGCCTCTACGGGGCGATGGACCCGCACGCCCTCACCGTAATCGTTAACACCGGCGACGACATCGTCCTGCACGGCTTGAGAATTTCCCCCGACCTCGACATCGTTACCTACACGCTAGCCGGCGTCGTCGATCCCGCCAAAGGCTGGGGCATGCGCAGCGAAACTTTTCATTTCCTCAAGCGCCTCGGCATCTATGGCCGCGAAATCTGGTTCAATCTCGGGGACCGCGACCTCGCCACTCACATTCATCGAACGGATTTGCTTGCTCACGGCAAAACGCTAAGCCAAACCGCTGAGTCTATCCGCCTCGCTCTCGGCGTGAAGTCGCGCATTCTGCCCATGTCCGACCAGCCAATTCCTACCATCATCGAAACTCGCGACGGCAACATGCATTTCCAGGAATATTTGATCAAGCACCGCACCGAACCGGGCGTCCGTGGCATCCACTTCTCCGGAATAAAACACGCGCACGCCGCTCCCGGCGTCCTCGAATCCATCTGTGACGCCGATCGCGTCATCATCTGCCCAAGCAATCCGCTCATCAGCATCGGCCCCATCCTGGCCGTGCCTCGCGTCCGCGAACAATTGCGCGCCCGCAAAGAGAGCGTGATCGCCGTCTGCCCCATCGTCGGCGGCAAGTCCCTAAAAGGCCCAAGCGACAAGATGCTCATTCAACTAGGCTGCGGCTCCTCCGCCTCAGCCGTCGCCAAACTCTACGCCGATTTCACCGGCACCTTCGTCATCGACCGCCGCGACGCGTCGCAGGAATCTGCCATCCGCGCCCTCGGCATGAAAGTCGCCATCCTTCCCACCGTGATGCGCACTCGCTCCCAAAAACGCAAACTCGCCCGCGCCCTTCTGTCCCTTTAGGGATCGTTTTCGAGTTTTCGAATCTGTGACCTTGCGCCCGCACCGCGTTCGATGAACCTCTTTCGGGCACAAGCGTTTATTGAGGATGAACGTACACCTGAAACTTAAACTACTTTCGACAACCTGCCTAGAGAACTGATATAAGAGATTCGTCGGCAGGATCGCAGCCAGTCTGAATCTCAGTCTCGCTCTGCTATCAACCTCCGACAACTGGTTCGATTCCAGACTGTGATTGGTCACCACAAAAACCCCTGCAAGGTGGGACCGGCCTTCGGGCAAATCGAGGTTTGGCTCTGCGGGTTTAGACCCCCGCCGCACCTTGATGGTTCCACCAAAGCAGGTTCAGGAGGCTTTCAATCAATGGCCGAGGTGCTATGGATCGCGGTGTTAGCGGCTGTGCTTCTCTTGATAGTAGCGAAGGTTTTGCCAGTTAAACGTGTGACTGTCTATGAGTATCAGAAAGGCTTGAAATATACCAAAGGGCGTTACGCGGCTACTTTGAGTCCGGGGCAATACTGGATTCTCTCCGCTTTTTCCTCCGTAGCCCCGGTCGATATTCGTCCGCAGTTTGTGACAATTCAAGGGCAAGATGTGCTCAGCTCTGACGGCGTAACTTTAAAAGTCAGTCTTGCAGCCGAATTTCAGGTTGCCGACCCACACATCGCGATCAACAAGAATGCTAATTTTCAAAATAGCTTGTACCTGACGCTTCAGATGGCCGTTAGGGAGATCGTGGGCAAGGAGAAGATTGATACTCTCATTGAGAACCGCGCCGGATTTAGCTCTAAACTGACTGAGCTGACGTCAGGGAAGGCAACCGAATATGGGCTAAAGCTCATTTTCGCAGATATCAAGGACATCATGTTTCCGGGCGAAATGAAGAAGGCTTTCGCCCAAGTCGTGAAGGCTCAAAAAGAAGGTCAAGCGGCGCTGGAAAAAGCTCGTGGAGAGACTGCGGCGCTCCGCAGTCTGGCCAATGCTGCCAGAATGATGGATGACAACCCAAACTTGCTCCAGTTACGTGCCCTGCAAGCTTTCGCGGATCCTGGCGGGAACACTCTCGTTCTAGGATTCCCACAAGGATCTATTCCTATAGTTAAGCGGGGTGAAAAGAATTCCAGTCCCGCGCGGAAGGAATCTAGAGAAAAAGAGGAGCACTAAAGTGCCTGTTCTCTTGAGTCTCAAGCTTGCCGTCGCAGTAGCGCATCCATCTCTCCATCAGTAGGCCAGTCCGGCGTTAGCCACACTCCAACCGAGCGCCTTTCGCTACGCGCCTCGCAGTGTGGTATCTTCAAAAAACTTCGAACATGACAACCACTCCGCTCACTGCAACGGACTTTCGCCATGCGCTTGGCCAATTCGCCACAGGCGTTACCGTCATCACCGCCCCGCGCGCGCCGGGCCAGGCATACGGGATGACCGCCAACTCTTTCACATCGGTCTCTCTCGACCCGTTCCTGACTCTCGTTTGCGTCGACCAGCGCAGCCATCTCCTGCCTCTTCTCAAACAAAACCGTTTTTTCGGTGTAAACGTTTTGAAGGATCACCAGCAGGCCGTCTCGGTCTATTTTGCTCAATCTGAGCAGACTCCCGAAGCGGAAGCGAAGCTAGGTATTCGCTATCGCTGGACAGAAGCAGGCATCCCCCTCCTCGAAGACACCATCGCCCAAATCGTCTGCAGGGTCGTCGCCACCTACATCGCCGGCGACCACACTATTTTTCTAGGGGAAGTTCAAAGCGCCGATCTATTTCCCGGTGAGCCCCTGCTTTTCTTCCGCAGCCACTACCGCCAGCTTGCCCCGCCCCGCTAGCGTTTCATCTTTAACTCCTAAATTCGATTTCACTATCTTTAAATGCGCAGCCAAAAAATTCTTCTTGACAATATTATAACTCCAGCGTACATTAACGTCCGGGATATACCGTAGCGCCAGCTTTTAGTGGCGCTTTTTCTTTGAACTGACCACTCTTTCAAGTCGCAGCCCAGGCCACCGGTCAAAGTCGTACCCCGGCAAGCCTCAGCGCAAGCCCCTTAGAATCAACATTGTACAAAAATGCCTGCAAGTGTTGATT
>DATEWL010000390.1:0-9340 GCA_035258025.1 Candidatus Acidiferrum sp.
GAGGAGATTGTGTTCGGGACGGTTGAGCGTTATGCGCGCGACGCTGCCGTCGATGCGCATCTTGATGTATTCGAAATGTTCTGGTGTGCGCCGCTCGGGCCGTGACACGTACTCTTGCTCTTCAACAGGCTCAATCATGTCCCGCCCTCCTTGGGAATTGCCGCTGGAATATGCGTAGCGGCGGCTGGTAAGGACCAAATTTGATGCTACCACGGCAGCGTTTCGCACCCCGCGATTGAGAAAAGGAGCGTGCGCAAAAGGTTTGCCCCTTGGCAACGGCTTTTTGTTGGCGATTCCGCTGCTTCTTGGCATTCTCCGCACATCGCGGCGTTTCCCGCATACTACTCTTCCTTTTGCGGGTATGCTGGCTGCGAGTTTCTTATCGCGCGCGGGGTGCACTGCGTGGTGGCTGGAAAAATATCTACGGCTCGCGAAACGGAGACGGCTACGGCGCTGCGTTTCACAGGCCGGGTCGATGCGGAAAGCTTTCCGGCCTTTGCCTCGTGGGACAACGCCGCGGCGACACGTTTTGACCGCGACTGGCAGGGCAATAACCCCGATCCGCAGCGAGAAACAGAAGTAAGACTGCTGTGGACTCCTGATGTTCTTTATTTGAGATTTCTGGCGCGCTACCGAAACATCACGGTTTTCACCGATGCGGAACCGAACGGGCGGCGAGATCAACTCTGGGAGCGCGACGTCGCGGAAGTCTTTCTGCAGCCGCCCGAGTCGAGTGAGCGGCGCTACAAAGAGATTGAAGTGAGCCCAAACGGCCTCTGGATCGACCTGGATATTGCGCCGGGAGAAAAACGCGACCTGCAGAGCGAATTGCGGCGCCGCGTCAAGCTCGACGAACAGAACAAGGCTTGGATAGCCGAGCTGGCATTGCCAATGAAAAATCTGACGGCAATCTTCGATCCTACGAAAGCCTGGCGCGTTAATTTCTTTCGCATCGAGGGAGCCTCCGAGCCGCGTTTCTACTCGGCCTGGAGGCCGACGGGAACGCCGGTGCCGAATTTCCATGTTCCCGGATCTTTTGGCAAGCTCGTATTCGAGACCTAATTAGACGCGCGCAGCCAGGAGACACAGCGCTGGCGCGACGCTTCCTTTTTTTCTATGCTTCTCGGGTGAAGATCTCCGTTTCTTTACTCTGGCTATCGGTTCTCAAGCGCCGAGTCCGGATTCTCTTATTCGTTGCCGCTGCTCTCGCCTTTTGCTGCGCAACTCTGTCTGGCCAGACCGAGCCATCGCAGACGCCAAATGCGAATGCACCCGCGGTGACAAAAGTGGAACCTCCTTCGTGGTGGATCAACCTCACTCCTGAAGTCATGTTGTTGATTTCCGGCCATTATCTCGAAGCCACGCATGTTGCCTGCAACCTGCCTAGCGTTTCGGTGGAGCGCACGCAGGCAGCGTCTGGGGGCGACTACTTGTTTGTTTGGATAAAGATCGGGTCCGAAACAAAATCAGGTACCGCGGTTTGCCGCATCAAAACACCGACTGGAACAACTTCGTTTGAGCTGCCACTCGCCGCGCGCGCGATGAAGCTGGGAAAATTTCAGGGGCTTTCGCAGGACGACGTGATTTATCTCATCATGCCGGATCGGTTCGCAAATGGCGATCCGACCAATGATGAGCCTGCCGAAGCTCGCGGCACGCATGACCGTTCGAATCCGCGCGCGTACCATGGCGGCGACCTGCGCGGCATCCGCGAACACCTTTCCTACTTGAAGGATCTCGGCGTAACCACACTTTGGCTCACGCCCATCCTAAAAAATGCAGCGGCTCAGGATTATCACGGATATGGAGCCGTGGACTTGTACGCGGTGGATCCACATCTTGGGACGATTCAGGAGTATCAGGAACTCGTCGCGGAAGCGCACAAGCAAAGGATGAAGATTTTTTTCGATTTCGTACCGAACCATGTCGGGCCGAAACATCCTTGGGTCGCCGAGCCGCCGCTGCCGGATTGGTTCCACGGCACGCAACAGCATCACATGGATACTACCGCCGGGATCAACGGTACGTTTTACGGAAAGACTGGCAAACCAGCGATAGCTAACGATCCTTTCGAGACGCTCGTCGACCCGCACGCGCCGCCGCGGCTTTCACGGAATCCGACGGATGGCTGGTTCTTCAACGTACTCCCCGACTTGAATACAGAAAACCCCGTGGTTGCAGAATATCTTTTGCAAAACAGCATTTGGTGGGCGGAGGGTTCGGGACTAGACGGCTATCGACTGGACACGTTTCCCTATGTTCCGCGGAAGTTTTGGTCAACCTGGCACGCGGGTTTACACCAAATCTATCCTTACTTGACGACCATTGGCGAAGTCTTTCACGCGGATCCCAGCGTCACCTCATTCTTCGCGGGAGGCCAGAAGCGATTTGACGGCATCGACTCTGGCGTGAACACCTTGTTCGATTTTCCGACGTTTTTCACCTTGCGGGATGTTTTGCTACGAAACGCGCCAGCAGGACGCATCACGGATGAGTTGCGCCATGATTCGCTGTATCTCCATCCGGATGCGCTGGTGACATTTTTTGCGAATCACGATGTGCCGCGCTTTGCGAGCGCGGAGGGCAGTTCCGCCGCAAAGCTCAAGCTGGCGTTTGGACTGACGCTGACGCTGCGGGGAATCCCCGAGCTGTACTACGGCGATGAAATCGGAATGCCCGGCGGCGGCGACCCGGACAACCGGCGCGATTTTCCTGGTGGCTGGGCCGGCGATCCGAAAAATGCCTTCACCGCGGAAGGACGCACAGCGGAACAGCAAGAACTTTTCACTTACGTGCAAACGCTTTTGCGGTTGCGGCGAGAACATCCCGCTCTGCGGAGCGGAAAGCTGTGGCACCTCTTTTCTGACGAAACGGCGTATGTATTTTTGCGTGAAACAGAAGAGGAGCGCGTGCTCGTAGCCTTCAACAATTCGGCTGAACCACGCGAGCTAAGAATCCCTTTTAGCAATACGCCAGGGGAAGGCGCGGCTGGCTTCACGCGGGTTTTGGGCCAGGCAAAAGCCGCGGTATTTAAAGGCGAAGCTCGCATCGCGGCTCCGGCGCAATCTATATCCATTTTTCTGGTCGATTGAACAATCAGAAACTTAGACGGACGTTCCAATTCTTGAAGGAGTCCGGAACGGTAAGGGTCACGGAGTGCGCTTGGGCGTCATACCGCCAATCGCGAGTCACTTGATCCACGATGCGAACTTCTTTTGGCTCGGCACCCGCCCCATAAATTTTTAGTTGCGTGCTGTTCCACCAAGGCTGGTAAGTATTTTTCTCGATGGTGCTGGCGACAGTGAGCGATCCGGGAGACAGCTGACACGTAAAGTTCACGCGTAGAAAATTGCCTTTTTGATAGGCAAACGTCAGCCCGTCGTCTTGGTAGAGCGCGCCGTGGCAATCGGTTCCCGGATAGACACGAAGTTCGAGCGGACCGTCCGGCTTCTCGTTCGTGCTTTGCACCACGGGCTGCATTGGAAGGATCGCTCCGGCGCGAACGTAAAGCGGCGTCTCCGCAAGTGCGGGATGCAGCGAGATTTGTTCTTTGGAGGAATGTTTTTCAGCAGTCCAGAAGTCGTACCAATCGCCCGGCGGAAGATGAATGTCCTCTGCGTCGACCTTTTCCGTGACGACGGGCGCGACCAGGAAATCCCGGCCGAAGAGGAACTCGTGGTCCTCGCCATAGAGTGCTTGCTCTTCAGGATACTCAAGAAAGAGAGGCTCCATCAGTGGCACGCCAGTGCGCGACGTTTCCTCCATAGCAGTGTAAAAGAAAGGAAGCAGTCTGTAGCGCAACTCGATGTAGCGTTTGCGGATCGCTTCCTGCTCGGGACCGCTCGCCCACGGCTCGTGATCGGCGGTGCCCTTAGCGGCGTGATCGCGATAAATCGGATAGAACACACCTAGCTCATACCAACGCGTCAGAAGATCGACTGGCGGAGAGCCCGCGAAGCCACCAACATCCGCGCCGACGAGCGAATAACCGGAAAGGCCGAGGTTCATGATCTGGGGCACGCTCATTCCAATGTGATTCCACGTGGCGCTGTTGTCGCCGGTCCAGGTGGCTGCATAGCGTTCGGCGCCCGCGTAGGCCGCGCGTGTGAGGACGAAAGGGCGCTCGTCAGGGCGCAGTTTGAGAAGGCCTTCGTAAGTCGCGCGAGCGTTTTCCATGCCGAAGACATTGTGGATCGCGCGATGATCGAGCGTGGTGCCGTCATCGAGCCGGTGGACATTGTCGAGTGGCATGGTTTTGGAAAGAGTCTGGAAAGTCGCGGGCTCGTTCATATCATTCCAAAAACCCGCCACTCCCATGTTGACGAAATCCTTGTAGAGACCGCCCCACCAGTCGCGCACGCGCGTCAGCGTGAAATCCGGAAAGACGCTCTCGCCAGGCCAGACCACGCCGACATACACCGAGCCGTCCGGTCTTTTGACGAAGACATCGTTCTTCATTCCGGAATCGTAAGGCGCATAGCCGTGATCCGGATCCTTTTTAATATGCAGGTCGGTGATGAGAACGGTACGCATGCCCTGCGCGCGAAAATCCGCGATCATCTTCTCGAAATGCGGGAAATATTCGCGGTTGACGGTGAAGGGTGCGTTTCCCTGCTGATAATCGATGTCAAAATAAATGACGTCGGCAGGAATCTTTTTTTCGCGCAAGGTCTGAACAACTTCGCGAGCGCGCGCTTCGGGATAATAACTGTAGCGGCTCTGCTGGTAGCCGAGGGACCAGAGCGGCGGAAGCGGGGTGCGGCCTACGAGGGCCGTGAATTGTTGGACGATTTTCTTGGGTTCGGGACCGGCGATAAAGTAGTAGTTCAGCTCGCCGCCCTCGGCTCCGAACGAAAAATAATCGGGCGACTCTTTTCCGAAATCGAAGCTGCTGCGGTACGTGTTGTCGAAGAAAACGCCATAGGCCACGCCTTTGTTAAGGCCGATGAAAAACGGAATGGTCTTGTAGATTGGGTCGTCCGATTCCTGCCAGCCAAAAAAGTCCGTATTCCACATCGTGTACGCATGATTGCGGCGGTTCATCGGGCCGGGTTTGTCACCCAAACCAAAGTAACTCTCTTCGGAAGGCATTCGCTTCCAGGTGTGGATATACGTGCCGTCCCAAGCCATGGGCAAAGACGGCTCATCTGCAAAGAGAACATTGCCCGTCAAGTCGGCGAAAGTGATCAACAGAGGTGCCTTCTTGACGATGACGGCGACGCGGCCCACCGTCATGCGCAGCTCGTTCTTTCCATCTTCGACGCTGATCGCAGGGGGGGCAGGAGATTCAATCACCGCCCAAGAAAAATCTTTGGGAAAAGAACCCTGCGGCGCCAGGCGAACCCGGATCACACCGTCGCGAAAAGCCGTGATGCGTAATTTTGCCGAACCGGCAGTCAGTTCTACGCCGTCCTGGAGTTTCTCCACGCGCTGCACGTTGCCTATGTGCTGCCAGCCAGTTGCCGCTGCGCTGGCGCAGCTGATCGCGCAGAGCAGCATGCCAATTCCGGTACATTTTGCAAGACGTGGCATGCTGTCCCTCTCTCCGTAGGCGTGGCACAAGAATCTTTGACTAGGATACGCCCGCGCGCCGGGCGGCATGCACTTCCTACTCAGCTATGCTGCGAGCCACTCCTCAAAAAACGACGAAGCTTTCGCGCCCTCGATGCGCCGGCGCACCGCATCCATCACGCGGCACTTTACGGCCCCATGGCTCCCATAAAAGGCAAGCCAATACGGCAGGTGAAGCTCCATCGGCATGCGCTCGATTTCCAGCTTCAACCCATGCAGCTTGAAAAAGCCCTGTTGGAAGAGAACTCGCAGAACTTTCGTCCTGAGGATCTCTTCCGAGGCATCCGGCTGCAAACGTGCCATAAGCAGATTCCGCGTCTCAACGGTTACCAGTTCCTCGTCCGCCGGAATGCGTGGGAACTCGAATAGATCAAGGTCGCCATGCACTGCGTCGAGAGCGAAAAAACGCGTCTTCCTCGCCTTGCCTATGTCATAGCGCACGCAGAAAACCCAAAACGGCACGTAAGCTTCCGCGATTCGCTGCAACGGTCCGCTGCGAATCCACCAGTAAACACCGCTGAAGACGCCGGAGCGGAAACCCCGGACGGCCTCCTCCTGCGTGACGTTAGGCTTCAATGTTCGAATCGCACTGACTCTCATCTATGCCTCGTCTTTAGCGGCCACTAGCGGAAATAAATCCACAAGCCGATCACGGTCGCAAGCAAAAGGAGGCTTGCGACGACGTTGATGCGCCGCTCGGTTGGCGTTTCGTGCGCGGGTTTGCGCTGCGGAATGCCTACCGCGATGGTTTCCATCTTGTCGTCGACGGTAGCAAACGTTAGTCCGGCAAGTTGCTTGCGATCAGGGGCCTTGGTCATCAAGCTGACGGCGATGAGGACAAATGAGCACACTACGAACATGAAAATCGCGTAGTGCAGGAAGTTCATGTCGATGATCCAGCGAACGACGGGAGATTCGAAATGGCCGCCCGCAGCGCGATCGGCAAGTTCGAGAATGAAACGAGTTGCGCCCAGCACAAATCCGGTCATTAGCGAGGAGATCGCCCCCGAGCCATTCAGCCGCGGCCACAAGATTCCGAGCACGAAACACGCGGAGATTGGCGGGCTGATATACGCCTGCACGCTCTGCAAATAAATGTAGAGCTGGCTGCTGATGTAGTGAATGAACGGAACCCAAAGCAAGCCGAGCAGCACCATGAAGCCCGTGGCGACACGGCCGAAATTAACAAGCTGGCCCTCGGAAGCCTGCGGACGAATCTTCTTGTAAAAATCCAGCGTCACCAGAGTCGATGCGGAGTTGAACACGGAGCTCATCGCGCCCATAACTGCCGCGAGTAACGCCGCCATGACCAGACCGACAAGGCCAGTGGGCAGTAAATTCAGGATCAGCGTCGGATATGCGAAATCGGGCTTCTTCACCTGCTCGGGGAAAAGCGCGAAGGCGATAATGCCCGGCAGGACCAGCATGAACACCGGCAGGATCTTTAAGAAGCCGGCGAAGATTGTGCCTAATTTCGCGTGGCCCTCATCGCGTGCGGAGAGCACGCGCTGCACGATTACCTGGTCGGTGCACCAATACCAAATCCCAAGAATCGGCGCTCCAAAGAATATGCCTGTCCACGGAAAATCCTTATCGCTGGACGGCCTCATCATGTGGAAGTAACTGGCGGGCACCATCGTTCTCAGATGCTCGAATCCTCCAACCCGGTGAAGACCGATGATCGTCAAAGCAACGGCGCCGCAAATCAAAATCAATGTTTGGACTGTGTCCGTGTAGATGACCGCCGCCAGTCCTCCGGCCACAGTGTAAATACCAGTGGCAATCACCAGCACGACCGCCGTCTTCCACAATGACCAGCCCGCCACGCGCTCAAGAACAACGCTCGCCGCATAGAGCTGAACGGAAATCTTTGTGAAGATATAAGCGATGATCGAAATCGCCGCCAAATACACGGCGCAATTGCGGTTGAACCTCCGTTCCAGAAATTCCGGCATGGTGAACACGTTCGACCGCAAGTAAAACGGCACGAACACCCAGCCAAGAATCAGAAGGATCAAACAAGCGAGCCACTCGAAGTGGCCCACCGCCAATCCCGACGAAGCGCCCGTTCCAGACAAACCGATAAAATGTTCGGTCGAAATATTCGAAACAAACAATGAGGCGCCAATGAAAAACCATCCGATGTCCCGGCCAGCAAGGAAATAATCTTCCGAGGTACGTTCTCGCCTCGCAAAATACATCCCGATGCCAAACACAATCGCGAAGTAGACCCCGATGATCACGAGATCCAAGGTGGCTACGCTCTGGTGAGCAACCGTGACTTCCGATGCAAACAGCATCCGTTCCTCCTTGGCATCCGCCGCACAGTTTCAGCGGAATCGATGCTTAGTTGATCTGGCCTTCGCGAGAGCGCAACGCGCACCAACCCCTTGTTGGCTTGCGCGCGCTTTAGTACAGCGGAATCCCTTCCGCCCCTAGACTGAAATTCGGCGTGCGCAGTCTATAACAGGGCAAGACCAGGCTCAATGACTGTTTCGCTCCTTTCAGGTGGGCAGAAAAGGTGAGCCCAGCCATCCTCGATGCGAACAGGCAACTACGATTTGCCGCGATCCGCGGATCAGGGTAAAAGAGAGAGTGGAGGAATTATGACCAAGCTGCTCTTTTGTCTGCTGTTCTTTGCGACCGCGCTGATGGCCGCGGATAAGTCCGTCTACGACTTCACCCTCAATTCAATTGAGGGCCAGCCCGCGCCGCTCGGCGCCTACAAGGGGAAAGTCGTGCTGCTCGTAAACGTGGCGAGCCGTTGCGGCTTCACTCCGCAATACACGGCGCTGGAAGCGGTCTATGAGAAATACAAAGACCGCGGATTTGTCATCGTTGGGATTCCGGCGAATAATTTTGGCGCGCAGGAGCCAGGTACGAATCAGGAAATAAAAACTTTCTGCCAGACCAAGTACAGCGTAACTTTCCCGATGATGTCCAAAGTTTCGGTGAAGGGCGACGATAAAACGCCGCTGTACCAATTTCTGACGGACAAAGCCGCCAATCCACAGACCGGCGGCGAAATTCAGTGGAATTTCACCAAGTTCCTAATTGGGCCGGACGGCCAGGTGCTTGCGCGCTTCGAACCCGCTGTTACACCGGATTCGCCGGAAGTCACCGCCGCGATTGAGAGAGCACTCGCGCAAGCAAAGAAGTAGTCACAAGTCGAAGACGGAAGCAGCGATGGGCGCCCCGAAGGCCACCGGTGAACAGCGGCTCCGTCGATCGCGCGCGTTGCGCTAGCGCATTGTCTTGCAAAAGCTCCATCATAAGTTATGGCGATTGTCTCGCTGCAAAGTATCAGTAAGGACTACCTCACCGATGGCCAGCCGATCCACGCGCTGGACCATGTTTCGCTGGAAGTAAATCGTGGGGAATTTGTTGCGTTAGTCGGTCGAAGTGGGTGCGGAAAATCGACCCTGCTCAATCTCGCGGGAGCGATGGATTTTCCAAGCTCTGGCCGCGTGTTGCTTGACGGCGTCGATACATCAGCACTGAAAGACGCCGGGTTGACTGCGCTGCGTCGCGAAAAAGTCGGATTCATTTTCCAATCCTTCCAACTTCTGCATACGCTGACGGTTTTTGAAAACGTCGAGCTGCCACTGCAGCTTGCTGGAAGGCCGAACGCCCGCGCTGCAGCCCGCGACCGTCTTACTTGGGTTGAGCTCGACGGCTTGGGGGATCGCTATCCGCATCAACTCTCCGGCGGTCAGATGCAACGAGTTGGCATCGCGCGTGCGTTGATTCAATCCCCGGCTATTCTTCT
>DATEWL010000391.1:0-7302 GCA_035258025.1 Candidatus Acidiferrum sp.
AAGCACCACGAGAATGTTCAATCCCGCCACAAATGTAATCAACCCGATGAAGATGGCGGTGACCAGTTTTTCCAGGCGCAGCGCGCGGAATAGCGCGAAGTTTTGTTCCATCCAGCTGGTGGCCATAAAATCCTGCCCGGCCATTTGTTCTGCCTGGCGCGCGACCTCTCGCGCACGTTCCGGGTTGTCCAGCCGGAATTCAAGTACATTGACCACGTCGGTCGTGCCAGCCAGGGCCTGCGCCGCGTGCAGCGTCAAGAAGCACCAGTTTTCATCGTAGTCGTAGAAGCCGGAATCGAAAACTCCCGCCACGCGATAACGGCGCGTGCGCGGAATCAAGCCAAACGGCGTCAACCGTCCCTGCGGACTCGTGATGGTCACATAGTCGCCCGGCGCCATCTTCCATTCGTCGGCCAGTTGTTTGCCGACGATCAGCGCATCAATGCCGTCCGCGTCGGGCGTGAAATCTAGACTGCCCGCAACAATTTTTTGTAGTGCTTCATCTCCGCGCCGCTCGCGCTCCGGTTCGACGCCTTTCGCCACCACGCCGCGCGCCTGACCGCCGAACGACAAGAGCACGGTTTGGTAGGACGCGGGCGTCACGGAGCGCACTCCGGGAATCGTTGCGAGTTTCGACGCCAGCGTTTCGTAGTCGTGGATCACTGCACCAGGACGCGTCAACGAAACGTGCGCGGTGACCTCCAACAGTCGATCCTGCAGCGTCTCACGGAATCCAGTGTTCATCGCCAGCGCAATCACCAGCGTCGCCACGCCGGCCGCCACGCCGAGAATCGAAAACATGGTCACCAGCCGCAGCACCGCCGGCCGGTAAGGCGAGCGCAGATACCGCCTGGCCACGAACCATTCAAATCGCATGGGTAAATCGCATTAGAGAAAGGATACTTTACGCGCCGCCCGCTTCGGTAGCGGAGTCTTGCCGCGCGTCTTGGCGCACTTCAGCACGCAGAAGCGGGAAGAGAATCACGTCGCGGATGGACTGTGAATCGGTAAGCAGCATCGTGAGGCGGTCAATCCCGATCCCCTCACCAGCCGTGGGCGGCATGGCGTGACAAAGCGCGCGAATGTAGTCCACGTCGAGCTGCTTGGGAACCTCTTCCCCGCCCTGCGCGATTTGCGCAAGGAAGCGACGCTCTTGCTCGGCAGGATCATTCAGCTCCGAGAAGCCGTTGGCCACTTCCATTCCGGCTACGTAGATTTCGAATCGCTCCGTTAAAGTTGGATCTTCCGGCTTCTGTTTCGAAAGCGGCGAAATATCCGTGGGAAAATCGTACAAAATCGTTGGATGAATGAGCTTGTCTTCCGCCATGGTCTCAAACAGCAAGCCGGTCCACTCGCCGTCTTTCAATGCGCCCTTCGAGGCAGCGTAGGGCGCGCCCGCAGCTTTTGCCCAAATGTTGTAGCGCTCTACCGCTGAGCGCGGCCCGCCAGGCGTTGCAAGCTCAGCCTCCGTGGGCGCGGCTCCCGCGCCAGCAGGCCAGTATTTCACGATCGCTTCGCGCATCGAGAGCCGCTGCATCTTGGAGAAATCCAGCTCCTGGTCGCCGTACTTCACCAAGGTCGACCCGGTGATGCTCATGGCCAGAAGCGCGAACAGCTCTTCATTCATTTCCATCAAGTCTCGATAGTTGCTATACGCTTCGTAGAATTCGAGCATCGTGAATTCGGGGTTGTGTTGCGTCGAGATACCCTCGTTGCGGAAGTTCCGATTGATTTCGTAGACCCGGTCAAACCCGCCGACCGTCAGCCGCTTGAGGTACAACTCCGGCGCGATCCGCAGGTATAGATCGATATCCAATGTATTGTGATGTGTGATGAAGGGCCGCGCCGCTGCGCCTCCCGGGATGGGATGCATCATCGGCGTTTCAACTTCTATATATCCGCGCGCGTCGAAAAAGCGCCGCAGCTCCTGAATAATCTTCGCCCGGGCAACAAACACCTCTCTCGATTTGTCGTTGGCAATCAGGTCCACATAGCGCTGGCGGTAGCGAAGCTCGACGTCGGTCAGCCCATGCCACTTTTCGGGAAGCGGCAGCAAAGCCTTGGCAAGAAACGTCAGCTCGTCAACCCAGATGGACAGTTCGTTGGTTTTTGTCCGGAAGAGGTGTCCACGAACACCGATTAAATCGCCAAGATCCAGAAGGTGAAAAAGCTCAAACCCGCGCTCTCCGACAACATCTTTCTTTACATAGATTTGTATACGCTTGCCAGAACCTTGCAGGTGCGCAAAACCAGCTTTTCCCATCAGCCGCAGAGAAACAAGCCGCCCCGCGACGCGCACTTCATGCTTGTCGGCTTCCAGCTCGGCAGCCGACTTCTCTCCATACTCTTCCACAAGAGCTGCAGGCGTATCCGTCCAGCGAAATTCCCGCGGAAACGGGTCATGTCCCAGAGCTTCTATCTGCTCGAGTTTCTTCTGGCGTTGTTCAAACTGATCGCGGGGCTCAAATTGCAATCGGAATTCCTTTCGGAGTGGACCCACGCGAGTATAGCGGTGAGCCCCTCTCCGGGGCAACAGCCCGCAGATCCCGTCCTCTTCTTCCTACGGTTGGTCCTCAATTCACGTCAGGTCGAACCCGCAAGAAAAACATTCTATAGGAATTAGAATTTGTTATACTGCCCGTCCTGTTCCCTTGGGAGACCCCTTGTGAGAGACCGTGTGCGCCCCCCCTCAGCCCGCGGTATGACAGTAAAAGATGACTGGCGAGCTTGGTTACCGGAAGAAAAGGACCAGGTATTTCGCTCCTATGTCCGTCTGCTGGAAATCTCATACAACATGCTGAGTGTTTCTCTGGATGAAGCTCTCGCGTTACGCCAAGGTGGACAAAGGACTAAGGCCGGCTTGGCCGTCTGCGTCACACCCCACCTATGTAACCGCTTTGCTCACCCTCTTGTCGCCTTGCTTTGGTCGCTCGGCGAACACGCCAAACACCACGGCACGGTTCCCAATGCCGCTCCCCTCGATCCCGCCAATTTTCAGGGTGCCAGGGGCCAGCGTGCGGCGCGCGTGAGCGGTTTGCTCTGCCGCGTTCTCTTCAGTGAGCGGACCCAGTTTCTCTATAAGCTCAGCACACTGGGCGAGATGGTGGATGACCTCAATCGTGATTTTTGTACCGCCGCTACGGAGATCGCCAAGGGCGGCGCGCTGGATTTCACCTCCGAGTGGCAAGCGGTTGACGCTGCTCATTACGACCTGAATACCTGTCTTCGGGAAGCCATAGTTCTGTTGAAGTCCTTCCTCACGGCGCTTCCCAATGACGAGTTAGACGCGTTCCAAGCCACGGTACGTATCCAAATGGGTGTCTCTCAGCCCAAGAAGCTTACCCTTAGCCAGCGCTTGCTCCGCCATAGACGTATGGCCCCAATCGGGGGAGAATGAACTATCCAGCCTAAAAGCTGGCCGCCAGGCTCAAAGAGCCTGGGAATAAGATCGTGTCCCCGCGTGTTTGATTAACAACAACCGACTTTTGCGAGGACAACTCAAGGAGGGATTCGGTGCATCCGAAACGATGGATGCGCCGCAATTGGACCGTTGGCCCGGAACCGACCAAGCGAGCCCAGTGTGCCGACTGCTCTACCGTCGCCTAATCGGGTGAATGTCACGCAGTCACCTAGATCGGCGACTGAAGCGGAAGCCATCCGTCTGGCCCAGGCAGGGGATGCTGCGGCTTTTGAGCACTTGTACCAGCTCCATAGCCGCCGCGTTTATGCCTTGTGCTTGCGGATGGTAGGCAACCCGTCCGACGCGGAAGACCTAATGCAGGAAGCTTTTCTGCAGCTCTTCCGCAAGATCGGGACCTTCCGTGGCGAGTCGGCTTTTTCCACCTGGCTTCACCGGATGACGGTCAACGTGGTCCTGATGCGGTTGCGTAAGAAGTCGCTCCCGGCGGCCTCTCTGGAAGAAACGACGGAACCCGATGAAGAGACAGGCGGCCCCAGGAAAGACATTGGCGCGCCCGATTTGCGGCTCAGCGGAGCCGTGGACCGCGTCAATCTGGAACGCTCGATTGAAAAGCTTCCACCCGGGTATCGGACCGTGTTTGTGCTGCACGACGTCCAGGGATTCGAGCACAACGAGATTGCAGGCATCATGGGATGTTCGGTAGGCAATTCGAAGTCGCAGTTGCACAAAGCGAGGACGCGTTTGCGCGAGCTGCTTCAAGAAGATGTACGAGACCAGGCCCGAGCGGAACGTCACGCTGCAAAAACGCAGGCGGGGCTCGGCGATTGAGTTAGAATGCAGCCAACTGTCTGGGCCGGGGAAGCGTCTTACTAGTCACAGATGTAGTCGAGCGGGAAGGCTACCAGGTCTTTAGCCGCGGAGCGAAGTGCCATGCAGTGCAAAGACGTAGAACTTGTGTTGGAGCAGGAAGGGCTTGAGCCGCTTCCCGATGAGGCGCGTGCTCATTTGGCCGAATGCCGCGATTGCCGCAATTACATCGCGGACCTCACCAGTATCGTGGACGCGGCGAAGAAGTTGCCGCCGGAAATTACTCCCCCGGATCGAGTTTGGATTTCTCTTCGCGCGCAATTAGAAGAGGAAGGCATCATTAGGACTCCGGCAGATGTTATTCCTGTCGAGTCGGCTTCCTGGTGGCAATCGATCGGAGCGTTCTTCAGCAACCGCGTGATTGCCACAGCCATGGTCGGCATTCTCATCGCTGCTGCTGCTGTTTTTCAGATTCGGAGTGACCGGACCGTACGTGTAGCGCCACCAGCCCAAACCGCCAAGGTTCAGCCTGCGGTCTCTCCCGCAGAAAAGCCTGTCACGGGGCCGACCGTCGAGGCGACAACCGTTTCGCAACCTTCCGGAGAGTTTGACCGCACCGCCCGGGACCTGAGCGATCAGGAACCGGTCGCCACCGGCATGATTCTTACGAGCAGCTCCCCGATCGACGCATCGTTGCGCGACAATCTTAAAAAGGTGAACGAGTTTATTGCTGAGTGCGAGCACCACCTCAAGGAACAGCCTCAGGACGAACTGACGCGCGAATACTTGTCGGCCGCTTACCAGCAAAAAGCAGAATTACTATCCGCGATGATTGAGCGCGGAAGGAGCATAAACTGACATGTGCCTTCGAATGATGGAGATCACCGTGGCCGGGCCGGTTACTTGGGCGAAGAGGAGCATTTTCCCTGTTCTGAGCGTCGGTCTTTTTCTGTGGAGCGCCGCGCCTGCGCGCGCAGCTGGCACCGGACAGCGGGTTGAAAAACAATTCAACGTTACGGGGCGGCCCGTCGTCGTGATTCACAACGTGGCCAATGGCCGCATCGAAGTCAAATCCTGGAAGAATGCCGAAGTCAATATCATCGGCACGCAAACTTCGAACAAAATTGGTTTCGATATCGAGCAAGTGGGAGACCGCATCGACGTTACTGCCAACGTGCTGGACACAACGGCCCGGCCTTTGGAACTCGAAGCCAATTTGCAACTCACGGTTCCGGAAGAAACCGAACTTCAGCTCAAGACCGAGACGGGCCTTATCTACGTCGAGCAGGTCGTAGGCGACATGAAGCTTGAAAGCTATGCCGGCGACGTCCATCTGAAAGAAGTTTCGGGCTACATTATCGTCAAGACCACCAGCGGCTCGCTGGTTTGCACGCAATGTGCCGGCAAGCTCGATTTTAGTTCCATCGGCGGAAATGCGCAGATTCTTCAGCCACAATTGAACGATGTCAACCTGATGACCACGACGGGGAACGTTCTTTTCGACGGAGACTTCGTCCGCACGGGCCTCTATTCCATGAAGAGCGGCAAAGGCCTCGTGGAAGTGCGCTTTTCAAGCACCGATTCTTTTGACCTAAAGGCGCAGACCGCCACCGGCGTCGTGGATAATCAAGCGGTTGCCTTTCTCAAGCCCGATTCCCACGGCGTGAAGCACATTGCTTCGAAGTGGACCCACGGCCTCTTCGGCACCGTTGGCATGGGCCTCGCGAAAGTCGAACTCTCCTCCTACAGTGGTACAATCCGCATCATGAAGCGCGATTAATTGTTCGCGCTCAGACATAGCGTGCCCTTCGTGGCCGCGCCCAACACAGAACTGTGACTCAACCGCCCCCTTTGCGTGGCTCCGCAGCCCGCACTCAAGTCATTTGCCTTGCCGGTTTTATGGGTTCCGGCAAGACCACCGTTGGCACTCTTCTCGCGCGGCAGCTCGCGTGGCGCTTCGTCGATTTGGATGAACGCATCGAGCAATCCGCGGGGCTCGCCATCCCCCAGATTTTCGAACGCTTCGGCGAACCGGCTTTTCGCCAGATCGAAGCGGATCAATTGCGCGCCGCCTTGGGCCGGGCTTCCGAACTAAAAGAAGCCACCGTCCTCGCACTGGGCGGTGGTACTTACGCTCAACCAGGCTGCCCGGATTTTCTCCGCAATGCCGGCGTCCCTGTTCTGTGGCTCGATTCGCCCATCGAGCTTCTACTTTCCCGCTGTATGACCATGACCGGCCGCCCGCTCTTTCGCGATGAGTCCAGCTTTCGCGCGCTCCATGCGCAGCGGCTTCCCTCGTATCAGCTGGCGGATCATCGTGTGGACAGCTCTGGCGACCCCACTCAGGTCGTGGCGGAAATCCTCCGCCGCGGCATTGTCGTGGCAGGTGGCAACGAAGCACATCTCGTCGTCGAAAAACCAAATTCTTGACTAGCCTTGGTTAGAATAAGCATCGGAGATTCTTTCTCCGCAAATCTTCTTATGTCGCGCTTCGCGGGTTGCTGCGAAGGGGGATTCCATGAACAAAAAACTTTCGGGTCCTTGGCCCAAATTCTCTCTCTCCCTCGGTGTCGCGCTAATTCTCGCGTGCGCCGTCGCAGGCCTTGCCGCTCAAAAGAAGAACTCCGCAGCACCGGGCGCTTCCGTCTTCGCTCAGGACAAAGGCAAGCTCACTATCAAGCTTGAGGGACAAACCGTTGGCCACGAAGAATTCGAAATCACGCCTGCCGCCGGCGGCTGGGTTGCCAAAGGCACTGCGGACATTAAGCCGTCACAAAGCCCCGCCAGCAAGGTCTCTGGCTCGCTCACGCTTCTGCCCGATGGCGCTCCCGTCAGTTACGAATGGACGTCGCAAGCAGAAAAAACCAACAGCGCAAACATCCTCTTCGCAAACGGTATCGCAAAAATGACCCTGCAAATGCAGGGCGCCCACCCCTTCGATCAGACCTTTACGTTCGGAACTCCGATCATCGCCGTCCTCGACAATAACCTCTACCACCAGTATGCCGTCCTCGCCCGCGTCTATGACTGGTCCAAACGCGGCCCGCAAACGTTCCCCGTCTTGATCCCGCAAG
>DATEWL010000392.1:0-5188 GCA_035258025.1 Candidatus Acidiferrum sp.
AACAACAATCGCGAAACATGGGAGCGCATCGCGCTGGCTCTGTTGGAACGCGAAGTCATCGATGCCAACGAAGTGAAGCTGCTGATGGAGGGCAAGCCGCTGCCGGAAAAGCCGCGGACGCCTCCTCCTCCAGCGCAAGCAGCGCCGAGCACCGATCCTAAAGTGGTGCGGCCAGAATTGCGACCAGCGCCGGGATTTACGCGCGGGGAGAACCCGGCGAAGGCGTAGACACTAATTCAGCAGCAGATTTTGCCAGTAGGGGCACGATACAACGTGCCCCTATTTTTTTGGCTGAACACATCTTGGCGACAGCGCGGCGGTGACCGTTGCGGGTAAAATGGCGTAGAATGCGCTTATGGGAAAGAAGGAACCGGACAATCTGCAGGTGACGTGCCCGTGCTGCCAAGCGAAGCTGGTGGTGGACGCGGTGTTTGGAGCTGTGCTTTCTCACGAGGCTCCTGTAAAAGCTGGGCCAAACGTCGATCTGGAAAACGCCCAGGGGATTCTTGCGGAACAACGTCGTCAGCGTGAGGACAAATTTGCCGATTCGTTTTTTCAGGAGACTCACAAGGAAGACATCCTCGCCAAGAAGTTCGAAGAAGCGATGAAGAAGGCCAAGGACGCGCCTGTGGGCAAGCCGCTTCGCGATTTTGATTTGGATTAGATGTAGGACGGGCATTCCCGCCTTTCTCTTTCTTATCTGCAATCCAAATAACGTGACAAACAAGAATGTCTGCCCCACCTGGGTTAAACTTCCAGCCTGCCGTTCGAATGAAACCACTCAAGAAATTCCGGTTGAAATTGCGCTCGCGAACACTCGTTCTTAGGGAACGCACGCTCGTAATGGGCGTGTTGAATGTTACGCCGGATAGTTTTTCCGATGGCGGAAAGTACGAGCAACCAGGAATCGCCATTGAACACGCCCTAGCGTTGGAGCTGGCCGGCGCCGACTTACTTGACATTGGAGGCGAATCAACGCGGCCAGGTTCCGAAGAAACTTCGGCTTCGCAAGAGTTGGACCGCATTCTTCCTGTGCTGGAAGGGTTGCGGGGCCGGCTCAAGATTCCCATATCGGTGGATACGCGGCGCTCCGCGGTTGCGGAACTCGCTATACGCGCCGACGCAGAGATTATCAACGACGTTTCGGGATTGAATAACGACGCGCGCATCGCTGAAATCGCGGCGAAGTATGGCGTGCCGCTCATTCTGATGCACATGCGCGGCGAACCTGGAACGATGCAGCGCGGGCCTTTCGCGCGAGACGTGATCAGGGATGTAACGCGGGGACTGCGCGAATCCGTGGCGAGGGCGCGCAAGGCAGGCGTGGTAAAGTCGCAGATTATTCTCGATCCGGGGATTGGCTTCGGGAAAAGTTATTCGCAGAACTACGAGCTGCTGCAAAAGCTTCCGCAACTCGCGGCGCTTGGCTATCCGCTGCTTGTTGGAAGTTCACGCAAGGGATTTCTTGGGGCGACGCTGGCCCGCGATGGTACACCTGCTCTGCCCGAGGAGCGAATCTGGGGAACGGCGGCAACGGTTACGGCGAGCATCCTGGGCGGCGCACACATCGTGCGCGTGCATGACGTTGCGGAAATGGTGCAGGTCGCGCGAGTTGCCGATTGCGTTGCGCATCCCGGGCTACGCTCGCGTTAAATCAGAGCACTCGCCGCGCTTTTTCCGGCTACGGCTTGAGTTCCAACACGTCTGTGGTGTCGCGGTCGACGGACGGCTTGCTGAAGCGCAGTGGAAAATACTGGCCTTGGATCCACAACGGCAGCAGATCATCGTAATGCGGGCTGCCGGGTTGCCCGCTTTGTCCGGGCACGTTGACGCCGACGGCATTGTCCCAATCGCTCAAATCAAATATCTCGCGGTAGCTTGCGCCGGCCAATTGGTCAAAGGAAGCTCCTCCAAAATAGGTGGCGTCCACGGTGCTACCATCGCCTGGGCGAGGGAAGGGGCCGCGATCGAAGAGCGCATCGGCGGCAGGTGTGACGTGGCCGAGCGGATGCTTGAACGAAACACGGTGTAGGTTTCCCCAGGACCAGTTTTTTGGATCGGGGCCGAGCTTGGCCGCGAGTTTCTGCTCCGCCGCCTGCAGCGTCTGAAGGAGTAAAGCGTCTCGGGCGCCATCGGGGTTTTGGCCGAAGACCGTCGCCCGCGGATGCGACAGCTCTTGCAGGATTTCCGGCAGGGCCAATTTTCCTGCGATCTTTTGCGCTTCCGGGGGAACGGCTAGCTTCGTGACCGCGTCGCGCAACTCCGCGTCCCAGAACTCGTAAAGCGTTGCCGCTGTCGAATCAGCGGTGACAGCACAGTCCCAATCGAGCAAGAGTTTGGCTGAAGTGCTTGGCGCGTCGCCTACAGCATGCTTCAACAAAACTCGCAGATCACGCGCCGGCAGAGACACAACGTCGTTCTGGAGATTCTCCATGTCCGCAAGGCTGAGTTTGTGCTGCCTTTTTGCTGCGGCACTGAGCACCTCCGAGATGCGCAGGAATCTTTCCGGCGAGGCCCATTGAAATCCGACAGCGTAGCCGTAATTCTCCGGAATCATTTTGTGATTGGCAGTTGCGACGAAGCCTGAGGCTGGATTGTACGTATGCGGCAGTTCGCTGTTGGGCACGAAGCCACTCCATTCGTAACCTCCATCTTCAGGAACCGGTAAGAGCCCCGTCCAGTTTTTCCGGAGAGGAGCGAGGCCTGTGGAATGCTCGCCGATGTTGCCGTCGCGATCGGCGTAGACGATGTTTTCCGACGGGACTTTCCAGCGGGGCATCGCTTGCTCAAATTCCTGCCAGTTTTGTGCGCGATCGAGGGCCAACGAGCCGAGGTAGCCAGCCGTGCCGGGCTCGGCGCCGACCCAATGCAAAGCTAGAGCGCGCTTTCCGTCTTCCCAGAGCACGGGGCCGTGGCGCGTGAATTTCAGTTTCACTGAGACCGGGGAGCCGCCGCGCACGGCGACAGTTTCTGTTTTCACTTCCATGCGCTCCCAGCCATGCTCAGTCTTATATTGCTCTGGATCGTCGGGATTTAACTGCGCGAGGTAAAGATCTTGTTGGTCGAGGCCGAAGATTGTGAAGCCCCAGGCGATTTTTTCGTTGTGACCGACGGCGACTCCGGGCAGACCGGGCTCGCCAGCGCCGATGACGTTCCATCCGGGCGCAACCAGATGCACGATGTACCGCAAAGAAGGTTCGGCGATGACGCGGTGCGGATCGTTGGCGAGGAAGGGTTTGCCGGTGGCCGTCAGCGAACCGGAGACGGTCCAGTTGTTGCTGCCCTGTACAGGCGTCTCAGGGAAATGGAGAGGCACGTCGCTACCGACGAGATTTTCCAGAAGCGCCGGGGAAAGGCCGGAAAAATCGGTGCCAGGAGCTGGGTCGAGTCTTACTGGCGGATCGAGTTCGAGAAGCTGCGCGGCTTTTTCAGGGCCGAGAAGCGCGACCAGTTGGGCGCTGTGAAGTTCGCTGACCCCGTTGCCTGTCACCGTGTAAGCAGCCAACCGGTTCAGACAGTCTTCAGGCTTCCACGGCTCAGGCTTGAAGCCGGCCAGTTGGAACTCAAGCGGGAGACCGATGCGGCCGGGCTTTTGGATTTCTTCGATGTAAGCGTTGATGCCGGAGGTGAAGGCTTCGAGGATTTCTTTCGTGTCGGGAGCGTAGCTTTTGTATTCGGCGTCCATGTCGCCACGATAGCGCAGTAGCCGGGCGTTCACATCGCGCTTCACGTAGGAAGGACCGAGGATTTCCGCAAGCCGGCCTTGGCCGGAGCGCTTCCAAAGTTCCATTTGGAAGAGGCGGTCTTGCGCGACGACGAAGCCTTGCGTGAAGAACAAGTCGTGCTCATTTTGAGCGTAAATGTGGGCAACTCCCCAGCGGTCGCGCTGGACACGGACGCTTTTTTGAAGGCCATGGACGTTGACTGTTCCCCGGATCACGGCCAGAGTTGCTTTTGCGCGGGCATCGAGGCTCGAAGCAGCAGTTTGGGCGGCCGATTGCGCCGAAGCGGCGACTGCGAACGCCAGAGTAAGTGCAAGAACCGAAATCGATTTCTTCATCGCGGATTATCTCGACTAGTTGGATTGTGCCGCCAAATTTCTCGCCGAAGCGCCGCGAGCTTATACTACTCCGCGCCAGGATGCACGGGCTTGCCGCTGGAAGGAATTAGCGGCAACGCTATTTCGTCGCGGAGTCTAAATCGATGCGTTGCTTTAAGATTCTCTTTGCTTCGTTGCTTCTTTGCCTTATTGCTTCGCTTTCTGCCTCAGCCCAACTGCCTCCGCCGAAGGATTCCCTGAGTCCCGCCCAGGCTGGCCAAAGTGCTGCTGCGTGTTCCGCGACGGACGCTTCGAGTTGCGCGCAAGCCGCAGCGAAAATCTTGCCGCAGGTGATGGGACCTTCGCCGATGGAAGAGAACTTGCGACGCTTGACGGATGAAATTGGCGGACGCGTGACCGGGTCGCCGGAAATGACGAAAGCGGTGGAATGGGCGCTTGCCGCGTTTCGCGCGGAGGGAGTGGAGGTTCATAGAGAGAAATACACGCTGCCGGTCACGTGGAGCGAAGGGGAAACGCGGCTCGAATTGCTGGGCCCGGTGAGTTTTCCGGTCCGACTGAAAGCGGAAGGTTGGTCGCCCCCAACGCCGACGGGCGGCATCGAGGCGAGTCTCGTCGATGTTAATTACGGAACTGAGGAGGATTTTGCCCGCGCTGGCTCGACCGTCAAAGGCGCAATTCTCCTCGTACACAGCGATATCGGCTCGACTTGGGGCGATCTCTTCAACGAATATCTGCGGCCGCCGGAAATCATCCGCCAGGCGCTCAAAGGTGGCGCTGCCGCGATTCTTTGGATGGGCGCGAGGGAACGGCTTCTGCTTTATCGGCATACCAATTCGTTGACCGGCGCAATGGACAAAATTCCGCAGGCTATTGTGGCGCGCGAGGATGCCATGCGGCTGGCGCGAACCGTGGCCGCTTATCCTGGGAAAGTCCGCGTGCGATTCAATATGCCCAACAGAGTCGGCGGGCCAATCGAGCAGGAAAACGTCGTGGGCGAAATTCGCGGTTACGAAAAGCCAGACGAAGTGGTGATTTTGGGGGCGCATCTCGATTCGTGGGAGCTGGGAACTGGGGCGCTGGACAACGGGTGCAACGCAGCGTTGGTCATTGAAGCGGCGGGGGCGATCA
>DATEWL010000393.1:0-7108 GCA_035258025.1 Candidatus Acidiferrum sp.
CCAGTCCGGCTTCCTGACTTTTCCGCGGCTTTGCTGGAAGGCGTGCAGCTTCACAGGGGAAGTTCGGAGCTTGAGGACGACGTGACCTTGCTGACGCTGCGGCGCTTGGGCTAAAAGCGTCGGCGCGATCTGTCAAAAATCAATTAAGATGGGCACGGCATGCCGTGCCCCTACGAGATAGTTGAACGGCCAGAACTACGGCGCAGGTTGCGCGGGGGGATGCTCCGCAAAGTACTGATCGAGGCTGGAGCGGAATTCGGCTACGGCTTGCTGGACGTTTTTGTCGAGGGCCGCAACAACCGCGCCAACATCTTTTCCGCTGGCGGGTTCATCGTGCGTATAAAAATGTGTCCAAACCGAAGTGCCTGTCTTGATGTTGCGTAGCTCCAGCTCCATGGTGACCCGGCCGACGATGGGGGTTCCGGAGACTTCCTTGAAGTCATAGAGCCGCCCGTGCAAGAGAAACTCTCCGCGAATGTCGCTTCGCAGCGTATAGACGCCGCGATAATGGCCGGAGGCGCGGAACTGCCGAAGAATAACTTCCGCGATCATCTCCGTGGGAGGCTCCGACCAACGCTGATACTCGTAGGTCCCCATGCTCTCGCCGCCGGAACTGTAAACGATTTGGTCCGCGCGATAGAGGGCTGGACCCGTGAGGCGTCCAATCAGCAGCGTGATTGGAACAGGATTGGGGTTTGCGGCGGGCGCCAGGTCGCCGGGAACAGTGAGCTGATAGTATTTGCTCGGCCGGGCGGCGCCACATCCTGCTGCCAAACCCACGCCCAGTACAAGTATTGAGAGCTTGATTTTCGCCGTCATTGTCGTTCGAAGAATCGAAAGTTGGCGGCCGACCCGAGGCAGTTGGGTGGACGGTTCAGTGGTTCTCGTCATGAGTTGCTTATTTCCTCGCTTCATTTGTGCTCACCAGGTTTGTGATCGGGTGGATTAGTGGCGCGAATGAGAGTGTAGGGACGCTTCTTGATGGTTTCCGTGAACTCCTTGAGATTCTGGGAGACGCGGCGGAAATTATCGAGGAGTTCGTCGATATTTTCAGAGTTAACGTCGAGCGTTTGGTTCACTTGCCGGGTAATATCGGTAAGGGTTGTCAGCGACTTGCGAAGCTCAATGACGGCCTGGCGAACGTCGGCGCGATTTTCTCCGAGCACCTGGTCTATGTGGTCGAGGGCTTTATTGGCTTCTTCCGAAGTCTTGTGCAAATCCTGAAGAAGCGGTTCGATTTTCTTGCTCGCAGCATTAAAGTGCTGAATAGTGGACTTTATTTCAGGGCGGTTTTCTTCAATCATGCCGCGAGTGTCCGCCAGAGTGGCGGAAAGATTTGCGCGATTCTGGGCGTTCAGCAGGTCATTGACTCGCTCTACCGTTATTTTCAGCTCCGTGGCGCGTTCGTTCAGCGATTGAATGAGTTGCTTCGCTTGCGGCGCGAGGTCGTTGATTTGAGCGGTGAGGGCGTTGAAATCGACATAAGGATCCGCTTGCAACAAAGCGCCAGGCGGAGCGAGAGCGGTTTGCGCCCCGCCTGGAAAAATCTCCAGATGATTGTCTCCCAGGGGACTCATGCTCATGATCTTGGCGTGGCTGTCTGTCTTGACGGGCAGATCGGTTTGGACGCTGAAAACCACGTCGATTTGTGAAGGATTTTTTGGGTCGATGGCAAGTTTTTCCACGCGGCCCACTTTAGGGCCGCCTGCGTAGCGAACGGTCGCGCCCTGCTCGAGCCCGCCGGCGAATGGAAAGTAAGCGTGATACGTCTTCGCGCTGCGGCCAAAGACACCGGAAATGGCGAAGACCATGCCGATGAGGACCGCGGCGGCGGCGATAACGAAGAGTCCCACGAAAACCTGGTCGCGCTTCCCTGCCATCACGTCCTCTTTCTCCTGCTATTGCTCGTCACAAGTGGCGGTCTTGCGTGAGCATTTGCAGATAATCCATTTCGCGGGCCACTTCCGGCTCGGGCACGCGGTCCAGAAATTGCCGCACGCGCGGGTGTGTGCTCGCACGCATTTCCGCGGTCGTGCCCATGGCCACCACATGGCCTTTGTCGATGAGCACCATGCGATCGGCAATCAAGTAGGCGCTGGCCAATTCGTGTGTGACCACGATGATAGTCATGCGGAAAGCCTGCTTCAATTCCAGGATGAGTTGGTCGATGCCGGCGGCGATAATCGGATCCAATCCCGCCGACGGTTCATCGAAGAAAAGAATCTCTGGGTCCATCGCCAGCGCACGAGCCACGGCAGCACGCTTCTTCATGCCGCCGCTGAGTTGCGATGGCATGTAATACTCAAATCCGGCAAGGCCGACTTGCTCAAGTTTCAGCCGCAGCATGATTTCGATCGTGGAGTCTTCGAGCTTGGTGTGCTCGCGCAGCGGCAAGGCTACGTTTTCGCCCACCGTCATGGAACCAAACAACGCACCGCCCTGAAACGACATACCAATCTTCTTGCGAATCTCGTCCATCTCCGAATCGTCAATCGCCGCGATGTTTTTACCTTTGATCCAGATTTCCCCGGAGCTCGCTTTTTCCAGGCCGACGAGCGTCCGCAAAAGAGTGCTCTTTCCGGAGCCGGAGCCTCCGAGTATCACCAGCGTCTCCCCGCGCATCACGTCAAAAGTGATGCCGTGCAGAATCTCGACCTCGCCATAACTCACGCGCACGTCGCGGAGCGAGAGCATCACATCTGAATCGAGCGAATCCGTGTTTTCGATTTCCGTTGGCAAGGTCACTCTTCCCTAACTACCGCTGATAAAAAAGAACAGGGTCGTAAAGACTAGATCCACAAGCACGACAAGAAAGATCGACACCACAACCGCTCGAGTGGTGGAGCGACCGACTTGCTCCGCACCCGCGCCCGTGTCGAGTCCCTCCTGGCATCCGACGGCGGTGATGGTGATACCAAACATCACGCTCTTCACCAGTCCGGTCATGATGTCCCGCAGGAGCAGCGAATCCAGCGAGGCCTGAATATAACGTGCAAACGTAAAATCGGCCTGAGCTACGCCGAAAAGAGAGCCGCCAAGAATTCCCATGGCATTAGCCCAGATCGTAAGGCAAGGCAGCATCAGAATCATGGCCAGAAATTTCGGCGTGACCAAAAAACGGATCGGACTGATGGCCATGGTCTCCAGTGCGTCGATTTCTTCCGTGACCTTCATGGTGCCGATTTCGGCGGCAAACGCCGAGCCCGAGCGGCCGATGACCACGATGGCGGTGATGAGCGGGCCAAGTTCGCGCGACATGGAAATCGCGACGGCTGTGGCGACATAGCTTATCGCACCAAATCGCCGCAACTCATACGCAGCCTGAAGCGCGAGAATCAATCCAATGAAGAATGTAATCAGCGAGAGAATCGGCAGAGCGCGAACGCCCACGTCCATGGCCTGCGATACAGCGCGCTGCACACGAAGTGGTTTTCCTTGGAATGGCCCTACGAAGGTGTAGTAGGCCGCGCGGCCGCCGAGCGACGCGAGTGAACCGACGTAGGCAAGGCTGTTCGTTACGCTGCCGCCGATTTGGGACACAAATTCCATCGCTAGTCTGTGTGACTCATTCCCCGGTAACGCAATTCAGTGAAACTCAAGAGAATTCTCCGCCCAGTTATACAACTGCTAGCCGGCCAGCGCCTGTTCTTCGTTATCGTAGACTTCAAAAATCTTCAACAAACGCGAGAGTTGCAAGACTTCACGCGCGGAGGTGCTCAATCCAAACAAGATGAAGCGAGAGCCGACGTCGCGGGACGCCTTCAGACCTTCGACCAGAGAAGCGACGCCGGAGCTGTCGATGTAGCGAACCTTGCTGAGATTCATAACCACACGCGGAGTGCGAATTTCCCGCATTTCGCGCAGCAGCGCTTTGCGAACGGCGGGCGAGTTCGCCAGGTCGATGTCTCCCGACACATCGAAAATCGTGGTCTTATCAAGTTGCCGGCTAGAAATCTGCACAGTGTAATCTCCTTCAAGCTGTTACGAGTTCGAGTCCTGCTTCGCGGCGCGCACGTACTTGACCAAGCGGAGGCGGTTGGTCCCCTTCGCGCGCTTGTATTCGACGACGTCCATGCTTTGTTGAATAAAATGTAGACCGAGTCCACCCGGCTTTACTTCTTCGAGCGCTCGCATACACAGTTGCGCACGATTTATGGAGGGGCCGCGATCACACAGCAGGATCTCGAGTCCCTCGGACGCGTTCGGAGTGGCCTGCCGGTGGACAGAGCGGAAGAACATCTCAATCGGACGGTCGGGCCGGCCGTTGTAGGAATGCCGGATAATATTCGTCAGCGCTTCGTCAACAGCGCGAGTGACCGCGCGGCAATCTGGCGCGGAAAATCCGAACGATTCCGTCAATCGCTCCACCGCTCCGCGTACCGCACAAAGCAAACTGGGATCGCTAGGCAACTCCAGCCTCAGCAGCAAGCCGCGGCTCAAGTCCCCGTTGCGCTCTCTGGCTTTGCTTCGCCGCGCTGGATGGAGGACTTTCATGTGAAACTCAATTTCTCCCCCGCGTTGATTCGACTCCAGAGCAAACACCTTTCATGCTCTGATCTTCGCTCTGCAATTCGTCGCAAAAAACTTCCACCGCTTTTAACCTGCCATGAAAAGCTATGCCCGCTTGCAACGCTCTTCGAAGAGGCCCAAAAAGCGCCGCCGATTCCGAATGCTTGCGGAAGGCCACTCCCAGCAGCCACGGAGAACAGATGCGAAACGGCGGGTCCTCAGGCCTGGGCTGAGTTTTGCTTAGCGTACTGTAAGCGTTTGGGGCCGCTTCTTGCAATGCCCGCAATGAAACTTGGATGCTCGACGCGGGTGCTTAGATTCACGGAAAGCGACGGCCGAGGCGCCCGGCCGTTTTCTTCGCAAATTGGTCGAGAAGCTTGCGTTCGCCGGAAGCATTTCTGAGCCGCTTTTCCATCGCGAGAAAGTAGCGTAGACTAGGTAAATCAAACGGTGGTGGGAGTAGCTCAGCTGGTAGAGCGTCGGTCTGTGGCACCGAATGTCGCGGGTTCAATCCCCGTCTCCCACCCCAACCCATCCTTACAAATAGCTCTTCTACTTTCCACATAACATGATTTTCACTTCGTACTTGAGGAAAGTGCGGTCCGCTGTAAGCAGCAGCATATTTTCCATGCGGGCTTGGGCGATGAGCATGCGGTCAAACGGGTCGCGGTGATGCTGTGGGAGTTCGCCCGCTGCCAGCGATTGGAAATGTGTGATTTCCAAGGGACGCAGGGCCAGCAAACCGATGGCGCCGGGGACGAACTGCGAAGGGGGCTTCGGGAGAGCGAGCGCACCGAGGGCGTACTTGATGGCAATTTCCCAGGAGCTGGCTGCCGAAAAATAAAGTTCGCTTGCGCTAGAAGAAAGCAAGTCCCGGGCTTTTTGGTTCAGCTTGTGCTCGGCGCCGAGACTCCAGAGGAAGATGCTCGTATCCAGCAGATATTTCATGCTTTCTTTTTCGGCCGCTTCCTTTTGCCTTCGAAAGCGGCGAGAAGTTCCTCTGGCAGCGGAGCGTCAAACTCTGCCGGGATGGCCATCTGGCCGGTAAAGGCTCCGAGCTTGCGCTTAGTACCGGTAGCTGCTGCAGGGACTAAACGGGCGACAGGAACACCGCGATTCGCGATGGTGATCTCTTCACCAGCGGCGACGCGTCGCAGGAGGCGCGAGAACTGGGTTTTGGCTTCGTGGGTATTCACGGCTTTCATGTGATTATAGTGGACTAAGTTACTAGACTAAGTCAAGTGTGGCAAGTTTCCAGCAAGAGACGAAGCGTGAACGACCCGAAACGGCAGAGCTCCGATTGCACGAGAATATGCTAAACCTTCCTTGTTTTCCCAGACTCCAGTAGTCTAAAAGACTTTCAGACTGACATTCTTGGTAAGAGGCAACTAACTCCGCGATGATCTTGATTCAATGTGGTGCCATATTGTTCGACATGGATGGCGTGCTGGTGGATTCCACGCCCGCGGTCGCGCGCGTTTGGACCAGCTGGGCGTTAGAACACGGTTTGATTCCCGACGAAGTCGTACGCAAAGCACATGGCAGGCCGAGCCTCGCTACGATCATCGAATTGCTGCCGCACGGCGATCACGACGCCGAAAATCGCGAAGTAGAACGCCTGGAAATTGAGGACATCGCGGATGTCGTGGCGCTCCCCGGAGCCTTGGACCTCTTACAAACCATTCCGGAAGCCCGCTGGACCATCGTGACCTCCGCGAGTCGACGGTTGGCGGAGGTGCGTTTGCGCGCGGCAGGATTGCCGGTCCCTAGACATCTCGTCACCGCCAGTGATCTCCAGCGTGGCAAGCCCTTCCCCGATCCCTACTTGAAAGGCGCCCAGATACTGGGAATTTCCCCGGCGGATTGCGTTGTTGCGGAAGATGCCGCCTCGGGAGTCCGCTCGGGCAAAGCCGCAGGCGCGCGCGTACTCGGATTGCTCACCACCTCGACAGAGGAAGAGCTTTCAAGCGCAGGAGCAGATTGGATTGCGGCGGATTTAAGCGCTCTTTCTCTCAACCCCCAAGGACAAACAGCCGACCTCACGTTTCGCCTGCGAGAGAAGAAGTAGCGCGAGGCCGCAACAAAAGAGATACAATTCTGCGTTTCGTTGAGTGGCCTAATTCGATCCGATGGGGGAATGTCGCGATGAGCATTTCGAAGTGCTGCAAGTTTTTCCTGGCGTTGGCTTTGTCTTTGATGGCGTTGCCTCTCAGCTTGCCGGCTCAGGATAAGGACGCAAAACCCGCTGAAAAGCCGGCAGACGTAGCAGCTGCAGCAACGCCCGCGCCGAAGGAAGAATCCTCCGTTACGGACCACTCGATCAAGATCGGCTCGCAAACGATTCCCTACAAAGCGACGGCGGCAACCATTCTCTTGAAAAATGAAAAGGACGAGCCCATCGCGCTGCTCTACTCGACGGCCTACACGCGCAGCGACGTAAAAGATCCGAGCACCCGCCCCATTGCATTTGTCTACAACGGCGGCCCGGGCTCCGCGTCCGTGTGGCTGCACATGGGTTCGTTCTCACCCAAACGCGTCGCTACGGTCAACGCCGACGCCACGCCGCCCGCTCCTTACAAGCTGACCGACAATGCGAATT
>DATEWL010000394.1:0-5539 GCA_035258025.1 Candidatus Acidiferrum sp.
AAGCCGTATCCATGACGCTAACGGCTTTGTCGGGAAGTTGGCGGCCTGCGAGATAGCGATGTGAAAATTTTGTTGCGGCGTGGACCGCTTCATCCAGGATTCGCACGTTGTGATGTTTTTCGAGAGACGCGACGATTCCGCGCAACATAACTCTGCACTGTTCTTCGGTGGGCTCTTCGACTTTGACGACCTGAAAGCGGCGAGCAAGCGCGGCGTCTTTCTCGAAGAATTTTTTGTACTCAGACCAAGTGGTGGCTGCGATGGTACGGAGCTCGCCTCGTGCCAAGGCGGGTTTGAGCAAGTTGGCGGCATCGCCTTGCCCCGCTGGGCCCCCGGCGCCAATCATCGTATGAGCTTCGTCAATAAACAGAATGATGGGAGACGGAGAGGATTTAACTTCTTCGATCAGGCCCTTGAGGCGATTTTCGAATTCACCTTTGACGCCGGCTCCGGCTTGCAATAGCGCGAGATCGAGCGAGCGGATAGTAACATTTTTGAGCGGCGGCGGGACGTCGCCGGCAGCGACGCGCAGCGCGAAACCTTCGACGACAGCGGTCTTGCCGACGCCCGCTTCACCGGTGAGAATGGGATTGTTCTGGCGGCGGCGTGTAAGAATGTCGATGATTTGGCGAATTTCGTGATCGCGGCCGAGGACGGCGTCAATTTTGCCGGCTTTGGCGTTCGCGGTCAGATCGATGGTGAACTGATTTAGATTTTGTTGTTTACCGACGGCGGGAATGCCTGCGGCACCCTGCGGCAGACCTCCGGCGCCGATGGGAACGGCCTGCGCGGTTTCCTGGTCCTCGGGCGAACCGGCGACGATGTTCCAGAAATCTTTGTGTAGTGCTTCGGCGCTGATCTTCTGAAATTCGCGCGTGACCTCGCGCATCAGGCGCGACAAATCGCCGGAACTGGCAATCGCGAGGATGCAAAAACCGGTGCGGACTTGCGCGGAACCGAAATCAATAGAGCCAATGGTCCAAGCTTCGGAGAGCATGTCCGTAAGCGTAGGGCTGAAGGCGGGAGTGCGGGCGTTTCCGGACTTCAATTTATCGAGACTGCGCGTGAGATCCCCGGTAAGGCGGGACTTATCGACGCTAAATTGTTTCAGGATACGGGAAAGATCGCTATCGGTGGCGTCGAGTAACTTGAGAAGGAAATGCTCGACCTCGATGTCATAGTGAGTGCGCGCCAGGCAAAAACCCGCTGCGGCCTCGAGACTATTCCGAGTGGTATCGTTGAGTTTTCCGATCAGACCCTTTAGATTTGCCGTCATGACTACCTCGCTTCGCTAAGCATTGAAAATAGTTTCTTCCGGATGGCGCTCCATGGGCTTTGATTTCATCCAAGTGACCCAGCCGAGCTGCGGGGCGCCGTCGCCTTCGCCGCCGAGTTGGCAAGGCGGAACTTCCTCTCGTTTGAGAATGAGCTGGACTTCGAAATCGATCTCTTCGTTGGTCCAAAAACGCAGGAGAGCGCGGAGCGGCTCGTAGGCGGAGCCGTTGGGCAGAAAATCCAGATAGTTTTCGAGATTGAGCGGCCCGATACGGATTCGCGCGCGCGACTGCTGGTTCCATACTTCGTCGCCGACAACGGCGCCCATACCCAATTGTTCGGAGGGCGTGGAGCGCTCACCAATACGGCATTCTGTGGCGTCGTCCAGGCGGAACCAGCCGCCGATTAGCTGGATCACTTCCACGGGGACTTCGAAATAATCGTTGAGAAGCAGCTCAAGGGCATGCGCGGAATGAGGCCGTTGGCCAAGGATGCCGGCAAAAAAAAGAAACGCATCGTCGGGGACCGCGAGGCGCTCCTGCAAGCCCAGGGTGCCAAGACCGATCAGATCGAGCAGATGATGAGAGAAGCGATCTCGCTCCCCACGCTCGTACGAAACGGCAAAGCGGTATTTTTCCCAGGCCTGGTAGAAAAACGAAAGCATGCGGTGATGAAAGAGGTCGAGAAAATCACGGAGCGTTTTATCGCCGGAGCGCAGGCGAGAAAGAATGAGAGTCGTATAGAAGTGCGGGAGCGGACCCTGCGGTCCGGTGACGCCCATGAAATTCACTGCCAGAGACGGCGTCTTTCCCTCTGGCCAATCGATGGACTGGATTTCGCTGGCGGGAAAGGAGAGCGAAGGATGAGCGCCGAGGCGCGCGACTTCATCGGATGGATTCGTAAAGCGGCCGAGAGGCTTGCGATCGGGCGCCATGCGCTCGAGCAGTCGAATCGCCTGGAAGAATTCGAAGCGATAAGGTTCGCTGCGAAGCAGTTCCTCGACTTCCGAAAAATCTACAGGAGAATCACTTCCCCCGCCCGGGGTGGCCATTGACGGAGAACCTCCTTTCTTTGCTGGGTGCGGACGGCGAGCTGGCTGAAACTGTTCAGCGAAGCATAATGGCCCAGAAAGTATTCGAGAACGCTAGCGAATAGAAAGACGCCTCCGCCAACGAATTGTTCTTCGTCGAATTCCATTTCGACACGGTGACCGCGGACAAAGCCTATGCCATTTTCCGAAATGACGCGTGCGAAGTGGCGCGTGCTGGATAGTTTCATCAAACCGGCGACTTGCCTTTCGTTATAGCCGGACTCTCCGAACGTGTAGAGGCGGAGAATTTCCTGGAGAGATTCCTTGCCTTCCTCGACGATGGAAAGATAGTTGAGAGAGAGGTGGGAGATGAGGCGCCAAAGCATTCCTTTGCCGGTGGGAGGGCGGACGGAAGCGGAAGGTTTGCGCAAGGCTACAATGCGTTTGATGGAGGAGATGCCCTCGAGTTCGAAATCTCCCCGTTCATTTCCCATCGGGAGACGGTGGGGCAAATCGCGGTTCGAACAAGTGCAGTGGATGGTAGCGGAATCTGTGTCCGGGTGAAGCGGGCGGCCGCTTAGATCCAGGAAGGAGAGGTAGACATCAGTGCCCTCGTCATCTCGGCGTGTGGAGGCCTGCCTGCGGGAATGCCAGAAACCCTTTGGGCGTTCACGATGGCGCGACGTGGTATGACGGAAACGGTAGAAGGGCTCGAATCTCAGAACTTCGTGAGTTTCCGGATCGGGCGAAATGACCTCTTCGATCGAAAAAATCTCCATAGCGCGGCGACGGCGCACATCGGGCGTAATCAGATACTCGGTGTGAGTTTGATCGAGGCGAATCGGTTCGGCGGTATGCGGGAAAAGATTCACCGCGGGGGAACAGCCGAGACGGAGAGTGTCCTCGGAAATGTTTAGCTCGAGAGTCTGCTGGCGCTCGGTGCGTTCGAATCGTGAAATGAGAAAGACGATTTCGATACGAGGGCCAAAACCCGAGGGGCGAAGGTTTTCTAAACCCTTTAAATCAACAAAGAAAAATTTTTCGGGAAAATGAAAATATTCCTGAAGCAGCCGGTAGCCGGAGAAAGAGCGGCGGGGGTATGGCAGCAGAGCTTCGGAGTCGGTGAACCCGGCGGGCTGGACGTGCGAACCGGGGAGAGAGATGGCATTCTTCCTCGTATTTGGCGTACGGTCTCGAACGAGAACTTGCGTGCAGTTGTTGCACAACAATTCGTACAGAGTGTGGATTAGGCTGTTTTCACCATTGAGGTAGAAGCGGAGTGAACTTAATTCCAGTTTATCGAAGGTGACGTCTGGGAAACATTCGAGTTCGAGACGCAGCGCGGCCACGGCGTCTTGCGATTTGACGGCGGGGCGCAATCGGTCGGGAGTAACCCACTGGGCTGCCGCAATTTTCAGCGGCCACAAAGTGGTTTCGAAGCAAGTTTTGAATTTGCAGGGATAGCCGTCAACAGGCTGAGAGTAAAGCATAGAATCGCGAGGGATGGGGAGGCCGGTAGTCAGCTTTCCCTGTTCCGGGTCCAGATGAAATTGCACGATGGTGGAAGAAGGGATCGGGCGGATGAAATGCGGGTAGAGGACACTAAGCAGGGCTTCGGTGATTTCGGGGAATTCGTCGTCGATCTTAAGGTGAACGCGAGCGGCCAAAAAGGCGAAGGATTCGATGAGGCGTTCGACGTGGGGATCTTCGCAACGGTTGGGATCCAGAAGCAACCGCGAGGCAACTTTCGGATATTTCTCCGAGAACTCGACGCCCATTTGGCGCAAATAGGTTAGTTCGCGTTCGTAATATTCGAGCAGCTCGTCACGCATGGTCGTCTCCGGAAATCTGGACCTCGAGGCTGGTCAATTCGATGGAGGCGTCGTAGACGACGTGTTCGGGGAGCGGATCGATGCGAAGCATCCCGTCAATGGCGAAACGCAGTACGCGAGACAAACCGACGGCGGGAACGAGGGAAACTCGCACGCCATCGAGTCTCCCTTCAAAAGTCTTCACAGCTGTTTCAATCGACTGGAGCAATTTGGTTTGTTCGTAAAGAAAATTGGCGGGCATGGAAGTGATATCGGGAAGGCCGTAATAGTAGACGGAGCGGAGAATTTCGACGGAGCCTTCGGGGATAAGATCCGGAGTCCGGCGCGTGTTGAGAAGGTTCTCAAGGTCGCGACGGACGGCGGTCTTGAGCCGAGCGAGCGAAACGCTGCGAGTCATCGGTGCTTCGGACTTGATCTTAGGCTCGTCATCCAGGAGACGATCCAAGAGCGACAATCTCATAGGCGCGTTAGCGTCGTAGTCCGCCATGGGTTACCTCAGAGCCAGAGCTTGTCCGGGATCAAGCCGGCAAAGCTTCTGATAGATTTTTTGTTTTTCCGCGTCATCGCGGCCCAGTTTTTCAGCGCAACGGTAAAGCAACGCAAGAGGCTGCGCAACGATGGCTGCGTCTTCCCACTCCTCTAGTTTGCGCCGTTCGATTTCTTCTGCGAGTTCGACGAGGATGGGGTAGGCGATAGCTTCGTGCTTGGTCGCAAGAAAAATATTGGCGAGTTGGATGTGCCGTTGGAAGCGGCCACGACCTGTACGCTCGTTGTTCATTTCTCGAGTCAATAACCCGATCGCTTCTTGTACTTTCCCGGAACGCGCCGCCTTCATGGCCAGCTCAACGACGTCGGGAGCTTTTTCTCCGTTGCTGGCATCGGATTGTGAACTCGAAGGCACAGCCGCTGGCACATATTCCGGTTCGCTGGGGGCCGGGGGAGGCGGCGGTGGAGGTGGCGGCAATATGCTTTCTTTGAGCCACGTCTGCGTTTCGGCATTAGCGGCGGGAGTGTCGTCCATAAGCGAGGAAGTGAGCAGATCAGGATAGTCGGCAAGGAGTGTCTTCAGTTCTGAGCGAATCCCGGCCGCAACCGGCTCGTAATCCGAACCGAGAGATTCGCACGCGCGCACGGCATAGCGCTGCAGATCGATCCAGCCGATTCCGCAGGGAAGACTCATGACCTGCTCGACGTTTTCCAAAACTCCAGCCCAATCCCCATCCATGGACATTTTCTTGATCAGCGTGCGCTTTTCCGTTGGCGGAGCTTCCAGGAGCGAAGAATTAAGCGAAGCGCCCGCGGCGCGAAGCTCTCCCCAGCGCATGGCTCGAAGCAAGAGATAGGGAACGGGATTCTGCGGATTCTCGTGGCGCAAAAAGTGAGCCACGATTGTCAGCCGCTG
>DATEWL010000395.1:0-4594 GCA_035258025.1 Candidatus Acidiferrum sp.
CTTTCTCGGCCCCAACGGCAGCGGCAAGACCACCGTCATCAAAATGCTGACTGGCCTTCTGCCGCTCACCAGTGGATCCGCTCGCGTGGAGGAACTGGACGTGCGCGTGGATTCCGAAGTCGTCCGCGAACGGATCGGATATATGTCGCAGAACTACAGTCTGTATCAAGATCTAACAGTCGCAGAAAATTTGCAGTTCTATGGACGCATCTACAGCCTCGAACCAGCGCGGCTGAAACGGCGCATCGAGGAAGTCGTCGAGAGCAACGGCCTCGGGCCGTACATGAATCGCTTGTCGGCAAAGCTATCTGGCGGCTGGAAGCAACGGCTGGCGCTCGGCTGCGCCATGCTGCATGAGCCCAAGCTGCTTTTTCTTGACGAGCCCACCGCGGGAATCGATCCCGTGGCGCGCCGCCAGCTCTGGGATCTTCTCTTCGAACTTTCCGGACACGGCATCACCTTTTTCGTGACCACGCACTACATGGACGAAGCCGAGCGTTGCAGCCACGTCGCGTACATTTATTACGGCAAGATCATTGCCGACGGCACGCCAAATTCGCTTCGCGAACTTCCCGACGTTCAGCCGCCGGGAACGATACGCGTGGAAATTACGACTCCGGAAGTCACGCGCGCGCTTCGCTTCGCCCGGCAGATACCCGGCATTCGCAGTGCGACCATTTTTGGCCAGTCCATCCATGCTCTTATCAATGACGACCTCAATCTTCACGATCTTCAAGAGCAGCTTCTAAAGAAGGGGATTGCCGTCGCCGAAATTCGCCCGCTGGCTCCGAGCCTGGAAGACGTTTTCGTCGAGCTCACTTATAAGCATCAGGCTATTTTGGAGGCGTCGCGTGCCTGATCTGTTCCGCGGTTTCGGCGCCGTTTTCTATAAGGAGGTTCTGCACGTTCGCCGGGATGCGGGAACACTGTTTTTCTCGCTGACCATGCCGCTGCTGCAATTGTTTCTTCTCGGTTTCGGGATCGACACAAACATCCGTCAGATTAATACCGTCGTCTACAACGCGGACGGCCGGCGTGAAAGCCGTGAACTGCTTGACCGTCTAAAAAACTCCGACACCTTCCATATCATCCGCTACGTCGAGAACGACTACGATTTGAACGATATGATCATCGCCGGCAAAGCTCGCGTCGGGGTGAAGATCCCCGTGGATTATTCCGACCGGCTCATCCACAACATGAGCGCGCAGGTGCTCATTCTGATCGACGGCTCGGATTCTTCCGTCGCCGGTCAGGCCATCAACGTGACCAATGCCATCGGCCTGGATGAATCTCTTCGCCGCGTTTTGCAAGACCGCGCGGCGTTCGCGGTGGATATGCGTCCCAAGCTGCTCTTCAATCCCGACTCTCGCTCCGCGAACTTTTTTCTTCCCGGGCTCACCGCCATCATGCTCCTCAACGTCA
The DNA here is from genome assembly GCA_035258025.1 of Candidatus Acidiferrum sp. Classification (GTDB taxonomy): domain Bacteria; phylum Acidobacteriota; class Terriglobia; order Acidiferrales; family UBA7541; genus Acidiferrum. The sequence goes on from DATEWL010000395.1 coordinate 1,423, forward strand.
CCACATTTCTTACGGCCTTTTCGATCGTCCGCGAAAAAGAGCGCGGTACTCTCGAGCAGCTTTTCGTTACGCCGGTACGTCCTTTTGGCCTTCTCTTGGGTAAATTGCTGCCCTACCTGGGCATCGGTTTTTTCGAGCTGAGCCTTATTCTTTTCTTCATGCGCTTCGTCTTTCTGGTTCCCATTCACGGCAGCGTGTTTCTTCTTGCGTTTCTATCGGTGCCTTATCTTTTCGCGGCTCTCTCGCTGGGAATCCTTATCTCGAGCAAGGCTAAATCGCAGGCCGAGGCCATGCAGCTCGCTTTTCTGCCCATTCTCCCGAGCGTTTTCTTCTCGGGATATATTTTTCCGCGCGAGACGATGCCTGCTCTTTTCTATCCCATCAGCTATCTCATTCCCGCTACGTATTACATCAACATCACACGCGGGATCATCCTCCGCGGAGCTGGAATCAAACATTTGTGGACCGACGGTCTCGCTCTTTTCATTATCGGCACGCTTCTTTTGATCATCGCCGCCCGGCGCTTCCGCAACAAAGTCATTATGGCGTAGACGCGAATCTCGGCTTGCCCTTCTTAACGGCCACGCACTACTATCGCGTTCCGGTCCAGAGCTGAGGTATCTTTCGTGGAAAACCGTGTATCTGGTTGGGTGATTCTTCTGTTTATTTTGGTTGTCGCTGGCCTGTGCGCGGTGCACAAAGGAACGCCGGATCCGGTGGCCGCTTCCGCATCGCAGGATGTCTTCTCCGCAGACCGCGCCCTGGTTTATCTGAACGCCTTCGCAACCGCGCCTCATCCCATTGGATCTGCCGAGCACGATCGCGTGCGCGATTATCTTGTCTCGCAGCTCACGGCGCTCGGGCTCGCCCCGGAAGTGCAGCGCGCAACTGGAGTTACACCTCGCTACGAAGTTGCCGGGACCGTGGAAAACATTGTTGCGCGTTTGAAGGGCACAAGCGGTACGTCGGATGCCGTCGCCCTCGTCGCGCACTACGACTCTGTTTCCGCCGGACCTGGCGCAGGCGATGACGGGGCAGGTGTTGCCGCTCTTCTCGAAACGCTTCGCGCCTTGCGAGCCGGACCTCCACTGCGCAACGACATTCTCTTTGTGATCACCGACGGCGAAGAGGATGGCCTGCTCGGCGCTTCGGCATTCATGGCCGAAAACCCCGCGGCGAAAGATGTGCGCGTCGTGGTCAACTTTGAGGCTCGCGGGAATGCTGGCGACTCGCAAATGTTTGAAACCAGCGCGGGCAACGGCCGACTGGTGCAAATTTTCGCGCAAGCGGCGCCGCATCCTTCTGGCTCTTCGCTCACGTACGAGATCTACAAGCACATGCCGAACGATACGGACATGACCGTGTTCAAAAAATCCGGAGCCGCTGGACTCAACTTCGCGTTTATTGGTCACTGGGAGGCCTATCACACTCCGCAGGACAATCCGCAAATGCTCGATCGCGGCAGCCTGCAGCAGCACGGCGAAAACGCGCTATCTCTCGCGCGCAGCCTCGGCAACACAGATCTCACTCAGCTTGAGGACCGCGACTCCGTGTACTTTTCGTTCCCCGGAAATTTCTTCGTGCACTACTCGAGCCGCTTTCTCTGGCCGCTTGTGCTTGTCTCCGGCGTCCTGCTCTTTGGGACGATTTTTTACGCCAACGGCGCGTGGCAAACGAGTCTGTTGTCGATTTTCGCCAGCTTTTTTATACACATCGTCATCCTTCTTGTGTTGCTGATGATAGGACTCGGCTTTGTCCTCGGCGTGCAGTGGCTGCACCTCCACGCGCTTCCCGAGGGCGGGCTCGAACAAAACGCTCTCTACGTTTTCGGCCTATATGCTTTGCTGGCCGCCGTGCTGAGTTTGCTCTACTCGCTTTTTCGCAAGAGAATCACGCCGCCCGCGTTTTTTCTTGGTGGCGCCCTCTTGATTTTTGTCCTCCTCCTTGTGACAACGAAGTGGCTCCCTGGCGGCAGCTATCTCTTCGTCTGGCCGCTGCTCGCCGGCCTGCTGGCAACCATGACCGCGGCCTTTCGCCCGAGTCCTCTTTCGTTTCTCTCCGTTTTGGTTCTCTGTGCGTTGAGTGTGCCTGCGTTGGTTTTCTATGTCCCTCTTTTGCAGGGCTTCTACACCGCTCTCGGGTTCACTTCTCTCGGAACTCAACTGTTGAGTGTAACTTTCGGCGTGTTTTTCTTTTTCTTGTTCCCGTATTTTGATTCCGTACTCGAATCCGCTGGCAAACTACTTGCGATCCTCGCGTTTGCCGCCGCGCTCGTTCTGTGTATATTCGCCACAAAAACGACGCGTTATTCTTCAAATCATCCGAAACCGAGCCTGCTCTCTTACGCCCTCGACGCCGATACGGGCAAAGCTCTCTGGACAAGCTCCACCAACCGCATGGACGCGTGGACCACTCAATATCTGGGCAACTCTCCCTTTCGGGGCAAACTTCCCGACTTTGTTCCTGACTGGTATCCGATCGAATTTTTACAGCACGAAGCGCCATCCATCGCGCTAGCGCCTCCGCAAGCGGAGCTGCTCGAGAATTCTAGTGATGGTGTAGCGCGCACGCTTCATCTCCGCATCACCACGCCGCGCCACGCGCGCACGCTCCACGTCGGCGTCGCGCAAGCGGAAGTTCTCAGCGCCAGCGTCAATGGACAAGATCTTGGCAAGCCGTCCGATGCGCGCTGGCATCAGACAGGCCACTGGGGCTTCGATTACGCCAATCCGCCAGCCGAGGGCATCGACGTGCAGCTGCGCATACAAGCTTCAGGGCCGGTCACCATCGTGTTGGTCGATCGCTCTTCCGGCCTTCCCACGATTCCTGGTGCGAATTTCCCTCCGCGTCCACCCGACTCCATGCCCATTCACTCCGGCGATCAAACCATGGTGCGCCGCAGTTCTGTTTTTTAGGCATTTTGTCTTTTAACCTCGGGCGAGTTACTCTGCTGCTTTGCCTGTGAGTCACTGGGAGCCGCTGTGTCCTGTCCGATCTGTGAAAAGCGCAAAGCTGAAAGATTCTGTCCGGCGAAGGGTGAGAAAATCTGCGCCGTGTGTTGCGGCAAGGAGCGCGAGGTCTCCATCGACTGCCCGCCGGACTGCTCCTACCTAGTCGCGGCGCATCGGTACGAGGATCAGCATCAGCGTTCGCTGCCGGAGGACACACCGCT